>NZ_BCAZ01000023.1:0-81375 GCF_001320205.1 Pseudomonas sp. NBRC 111123 | reverse complement strand
CGCTCGGTCTCACAGGCGACGCATGCCTCGAGACAGGCAAAAAGAAGGCCCTGCAAGCAGGGCCTTTTTCGTACTCAGACCGCGCCTTCGCTCCACTGCCCATTGACCAGGCGGCGCAGACCCAGTGGGTTGCCGTCACGCAGCGCCTCCGGCAGCAGCGCCTGCGGGTAGTTCTGGTAGCACACCGGGCGAAGGAAACGGTCGATGGCCAGGGTGCCGACCGAGGTGCCGCGGGCATCGGAGGTGGCCGGGTAGGGCCCGCCGTGAACCATCGCGTCGCACACTTCCACCCCGGTCGGGTAGCCGTTGACCAGGATACGGCCGACTTTCTCTTCCAGCAGCGGCACCAGCCAGGCGTAGGCTTCGAAGTCTTCCGGCTCGCCGATCAGCGTGGCGGTCAGCTGGCCGCGCAGGCCAAGCAGGGCGTCACGCAGTTGCGCCTGGTCCTTGACCTCGACCGCCACAGTGGTCGGGCCGAACACTTCTTCCTGCAGCAGCGGGTCGGCCTCCACCAGCAGGCGGGCATCGGCCTTGAACAGCTGGGCATGGGCCTGGCTGCCTTGCTGAGCCTGGCCGGCCAGGTGCTCGATACCCGCGTGGGCGTGCAGGTGCTCCAGGCCGCCGACATAGCTGCGTAGGCCGCCGGCGTTAAGCATGGTTTGCCCGGCTTGCTGGTCCAGGTGCTGGCCGAGGTCGGCGAGCAGCTGGCTGTACTGTGCCGATTGCAGGCCGATGACCAGGCCTGGGTTGGTGCAGAACTGCCCGGCCCCCATGCACACGGAGCCGGCCAGCTCGCGGGCGATGGACTCGCCGCGCTTGGCCAGGGCACCCGGCAGGATGATCACCGGGTTGATGCTGGACATCTCGGCGAACACCGGGATCGGCTGCGGGCGCTCGGCGGCCATGCGGCACAGGGCATCACCGCCTTTGAGCGAGCCGGTGAAGCCGACGGCCTGGATGGCCGGGTGCTTGACCAGCGGTTCGCCGACGCCAGCACCGAACACCATGTTGAACACGCCCTTGGGCATGCCGGTGCGCTCGGCGGCGCGCTGGATGGCGCAACCCACCAGGTCGGCGGTGGCCATGTGGCCGCTGTGCGCCTTGAACACCACCGGGCAACCGGCGGCCAGGGCGGCGGCGGTGTCACCACCGGCGGTGGAGAAGGCCAGCGGGAAGTTGCTGGCACCGAACACGGCCACCGGGCCAACGCCGATGCGCATCTGGCGCAGGTCCACGCGCGGCAGCGGCTGGCGTTCGGGCAGAGCGAGGTCGATCCGCGCACCGAGGAAATCGCCACGGCGCAGCACCTGGGCGAACAGGCGCATCTGGCCGCTGGTGCGGCCTCGCTCGCCCTGAATGCGGGCGGCAGGCAGGGCGGTCTCGCGGCTGACGATAGCGACAAAGGCGTCGTCCAGTTCGTCCAGTTCGGCAGCGATGGCGTCGAGGAACTCGGCGCGGCGGGCCGGTTTCAGGTTGCGAAATTCGACAAATGCGGCGGCGGCAGCCTTGGCTGCCTGGTCCACTTCGCCTTCAGTGGCCTGGGCGAAGCTGTAGGGCAGGGCCTCGCCGGTGGTGGCGTCCAGGCTCTGCAGGCGTTGCGGGCCAGCAGCGCTGCGCTGGCCGGCGATGAAGTTGTGACCGAGGATCTCAGGCATGGGGTGCTCCTGTAGAAGTAGCTGAAGGGTGAAGACTATTCAGGCAGGCGTGACTGGCCCCTGTGGGAGCGGGTTTACCCGCGAACACCGGCGAAGCCGGTGCCATCCACCGAGTCGCCTGCTTCGCGGGTAAACCTGCTCCCACAGGGACCGCGACACATGGGGTAGCGAGCCAGCCCGACTCATCAGGTAATCGGTGCCGGGTTGAACAGGGTGATGTCGTTGTGCAGGCGGTGCTGTTCGGCCCAGGTCTGCTTGCGGCCACTGGCCACGTCCAGGTAGTAATGGAACAGCTCCCAGCCCAGCGCTTCGATGGTCGAGCGGCCGGTGGCGATGCGCCCGGCGTCAATGTCGATCAGGTCTGGCCAGCGTTGGGCCAGCTCGGTACGGGTGCAGACCTTGACCACCGGCGCCATGGCCAGGCCATACGGCGTGCCGCGGCCGGTGGTGAACACATGCAGGTTCATCCCAGCGGCCAGTTGCAGGGTGCCGCAGACGAAGTCGCTGGCTGGGGTTGCGCAGAAGATCAGGCCCTTGCGGTTGACCCGCTCGCCCGGGCCAAGCACGCCCTGGATGGCGCCGCTGCCGGATTTGACGATCGAGCCGAGGGACTTCTCGACGATGTTCGACAGGCCGCCTTTCTTGTTGCCCGGCGTGGTGTTGGCGCTGCGGTCTGCCGCGCCTTGTTGCAGGTAACGGTCGTACCAGTCCATTTCGCGCACCAAGGCATCGGCGACTTCCTGGTTTTCGGCGCGCGAAGTGAGCATGTAGATGGCGTCGCGTACTTCGGTCACCTCCGAGAACAGCACGGTGGCGCCGGCCCGTACCAGCAGGTCGGCGGCAAAACCCAGTGCCGGGTTGGCGGTAATGCCAGAGAACGCGTCACTGCCGCCGCACTGCATGCCGAGGATCAGCTCGCTGGCGGGCACTGTTTCGCGGCGGCGCTGGTCGAGTTTCTTCAGTCGGGTTTCGGCCAGGCCCATGATCTGCTCGATCATCTCGCCGAAGCCGAGGCTGGCGTCCTGCAGGCGATACAACCACGGTTCGCTGAGGTCCACCGACGGGTCGTTGTCGTGCATCACCTGGCCGGCCTGGAGCTTTTCGCAGCCCAGGCTGATCACCAGCGCTTCGCCGCCCAGGTTGGGGTTGCGCGCCAGGTTGCGCACGGTGCGGATCGGGATATAGGCGTCGCGGGCGTTGATCGCCACGCCGCAGCCGTAGCTGTGGGTGAGGGCGACCACGTCATCGACGTTGGGGTACTTGGGCAGCAGTTCGCTGCGGATACGCTTGACCGCGTGCTCCAGCACGCCGGTCACGCATTGCACGGTGGTGGTGATGCCGAGGATGTTGCGGGTGCCGACGGTGCCGTCGGCGTTGCGGTAGCCTTCGAAAGTGAAACCGTCCAGCGCTGGCAGGGCATCCGGTACCGCGTCGCAGCGCGGCAGGCTGTCCAGCTCCGGGGCGGCAGGCATGGCCAGCTGGCTTTCCTGCACCCAGCTGCCCTGGCGCAGGTCTTCCAGCGCATAACCGATGATCTGCCCGTAGCGGCGTACCGGCTCGCCCTTGGCGATCAGCACGGTGGCCACCTTGTGGCTCTGTGGCACGCCTTCGACCAGGGTCAGGCCATCGGCGAAGCGGGCGCCTTCGCCCAGGCCGCCGTCGTTGACCACCACCACGACGTTATCGTCGTCGTGCAGGCGGACGTAGCGGGGCGAGTCGGAATGTTCGATCAACTGCATGTTTGGGCCCTACTTGTCAGGTTCTCAGGCTTTTTGTACATCCGCCCGCGCAGGCTTTGGCCGGCGCGGGCGTGTTCACTCAGTGCCGCGAGCTGGCCAGTTCGCCGTTGGCGGCTGGCTCAGGCTGTGGCTTTGGGGCATCTTCGCGCAGTTCGATACGCTTGATCGGGCCGACGATCACCAGGTAGCTGAACACCGCTACCAGGGCGTTGGCGCCCACATACACCAGGGCCCACTTGAACGAGCCGGTGGCGCTGATGATGTAACCGATGACAATCGGCGTGGTGATCGACGCGATGTTGCCGAAGGTGTTGAACAGGCCACCGGACAGCCCGGCGATCTGTTTGGGCGAGGTGTCTGCCACCACGGCCCAGCCGAGTGCACCGATGCCCTTGCCGAAAAACGCCAGGGTCATGAAACCGACCACCATCCACTCAGCGTCCACATAGTTGCAGAACACCATGGTGGTCGACAGCAACAGGCCGCAGACGATCGGCAGCTTGCGCGAGAAGGTCAGCGAGTTGCCGCGGCGCAGCAGCCAGTCCGAGATCACTCCACCGAGTACGCCACCAATGAAGCCGCACACCGCCGGCAGTGAGGCGATGAAGCCGGCCTTGAGGATGGTCATGCCACGTTCTTGCACCAGGTACACCGGGAACCAGGTGAGGAAGAAGTAGGTGATGGCGTTGATGCAGTACTGGCCCAGGTACACGCCCAGCAGCATGCGGCTGGTCAGCAGTTGCTTGATGTAGCCCCATTTCGGGCCGTCGTTGCCGCGCTTCTGGTCCATGTCGACCAGGCCGCCGTTCTGCTCGATATGTTCGAGTTCACTTTGGCTGATGCGTGGGTGCTGGCGCGGGTTGTAGATGGTCTTCAGCCACACCATGGAGAACACGATGCCCAGTGCACCCATGACCACGAACACGTGCTCCCAGCCGAAGCTGAACACGATCCAGCCCATGATCGGGGCGAACAGTGCGGTGGCGAAGTACTGCGCCGAGTTGAAGATCGCCGAGGCGGTACCGCGTTCCTGGGTCGGGAACCAGGCCGCGACGATACGGGCATTGCCCGGGAACGACGGGGCTTCGGCAAAGCCGACGAGAAAGCGCAGGGTGAACAGTGTCACCACTGCCCAGGCCACCGGCAGGCCGCCGACAAAGCCCTGCAGCAGGGTGAACAGCGACCAGGTGAAGATACTGAAGGCGTAGACATTCTTCGAACCGAAGCGGTCCAGCAGCCAGCCACCGGGGATTTGCCCGGCCACGTAAGCCCATCCGAAGGCGGAGAAAATATAACCAAGGGTGACGGCGTCGATGCCGAGGTCTTTCTGCAGGCTGGAGCCTGCGATGGCGATGGTTGCTCGGTCTGCGTAGTTGATCGTGGTCACCAGAAACAGCATGAACAGGATCAGGTAGCGCACATGCGTCTTTTTAGTCGCTTGCATGCTGGTAATACTCCCACTAGTTATTTTTGTGCGGGCTCACGAGTTGTAGCCGGAGCGGGGCGGGCCCACTCCGGATGCGGCAATGGCAGGCCGCGGGGTGCGCTTATTGCGGACCCATCTTGTCCATCAGCGCTGCGAGCATTTCGTACTCTTCTGCGGTCAGGTCGGTCAGCGGGGTGCGTACCGGGCCTGCGTCGTAACCGGCGATCTTGGCACCGGCCTTGACGATGCTCACGGCGTAGCCAGCCTTGCGGTTGCGGATGTCCAGATACGGCAGGAAGAAATCGTCGATCAGCTTGGCCACGGTGGCGTGATCGTCACGGGCGATGGCGTGGTAGAAGTCCATCGCGGTCTTCGGAATGAAGTTGAACACCGCCGACGAGTAGACCGGTACACCCAGCGCCTTGTAAGCCGCAGCATACACCTCGGCGGTCGGCAGGCCACCCAAGTAGCTGAAACGGTCGCCCAGGCGGCGACGGATCGACACCATCAGCTCGATGTCACCCAGGCCGTCCTTGTAACCGATCAGGTTCGGGCAGCGCTCGGCCAGTTGCTCAAGCAGGTTGGCGTTCAGGCGGCAGACGTTGCGGTTGTACACCACCACACCGATGTTGACCGATTTGCACACCGCTTCGACGTGGGCGGCGACGCCGTCCTGGCTGGCTTCGGTGAGGTAGTGCGGCAGCAGCAGCAGGCCTTTGGCCCCCAGGCGCTCGGCTTCTTGCGCGTATTCGATGGCCTGGCGGGTAGAGCCACCGACGCCGGCGAGGATTGGCACCGACTTGGCGCAGGTGTCGACCGCGGTCTTGATCACCTGGCTGTACTCGCTGGCGGCCAGGGAGAAGAACTCACCGGTGCCGCCGGCGGCGAACAGGGCGCTGGCGCCGTACGGGGCCAGCCACTCCAGGCGCTTGATGTAGCCAGCCTGGTTGAAGTCGCCCTGGGCATTGAAATCGGTGACCGGGAAAGACAGCAGGCCGTGGGAGAGGATGGATTTCAGTTCTTGTGGATTCATTGTTGTTGGCATCCTGTGGCGCTTGGGGTGAAGGTGATGTTCTGCGTTGGAGGTAAGTTATCGTACAACCTGTGCGATGACTAGTCCCTTTTGCAGAATTTTTTGCGGGGATGCCATGGGGTACGGCTCGGGATGTGTGTGGGTGCGCCTATCGAGCGCCGCCCGCGCGGCGCATCGCGGATGAATCCGCTCCTACATCTGTTTCGGGCCAATCACTCCTGTGGGGGCACCGCTGTCCGCCCTGTATGCAGGGCTTAAGACATGCGCCAAGGCAGACGACCATGGCGTAACAGGTTCGGCACGTTGCAACAAATGTAGGAGCGGATTCATCCGCGATGCGCCGCGCGGGCGGCGCTACATCTGTTTCGGGCCAATCACTCATGTGGGGACACCGCTGTCCGCCCTGTATGCAGGGCTTAAGACAGGCGCCAAGGCAGACGACCATGGCGTAACAGGTTCGGCACGTTGCAACAAATGTAGGAGCGGATTCATCCGCGATGCGCCGCGCGGGCGGCGCTACATCTGTTTCGGGCCAATCACTCCTGTGGGGGCACCGCTGTCCGCCCTGTATGCAGGGCTTAAGACAGGCGCCAAGGCAGACGACCATGGCGTAACAGGTTCGGCACGTTGCAACAAATGTAGGAGCGGATTCATCCGCGATGCGCCGCGCGGGCGGCGCTCGATCTCCCAGGCGCAGAAGATCTTACGACAACCACAGGGCAGTCATCGTATCTCTTGCGGGGGAATGAAAAAAAACGATCGCGGAGACAGGCACACGCCCGCCGCCCGCTTCCACGGGAAGTGTTCTGGGACCAGCAGAGGGTGACCGGGGAAGCGGGGGCGACCTTGCGCCGCCCCGCGATCAAAGCTAACGAAGCTGAAACCGGCTATCAGGCAGCCTGTTGGCGCTTGATCTGGCTTTTGCGCACCTGTGCGCGGCAGGCATCGCCGAAGGCCTGGAAGATCTTGATCGAATCAGGGTTCTTCGCCGCTTGCCATTCCGGGTGCCACTGCACGGCAAACAGGAACGGCGAGATGCTCGGGGCGTGGATCGCCTCGACCAGGCCGTCTTCGGCGTGGGCGATCGGCTCGATGCCGGCGCCCAGGTTGCGCAGGCCCTGGCCGTGCAGCGAGTTCACGCGGATCTCGTCGGTGCCCAGGGTTTCACGCAGCCAGCTGCCCGGCTTGATCTTCACACCATGCACCTGGGCGTACTGCACATCGACCGGATCTTCCGGGTTTTCCCGGTGGTCGTTGAAGCCAGGTTCGGCGTAGACCTTCTGGTAGATGTCGCCGCCCAGGGCAACGTTGATTTCCTGCATGCCACGGCAGATGCCGAAGATTGGCAGGCCGCGCTTGAGCGCTGCCTTGACCAGCGGGATGTCGAACAGGTCGCGGTTGACGTCCTGGCCTTTGCCCGGGGTCTGGTTTTCCTGGCCGTACAGGCTTGGCTCGATGTTGCTGCCTGCACCGGTCAGGTATACGCCGTCGGCCATGTCCAGATAGGTCTCGAGGTCTTCGATGCCACAGCAGGTAGGCACCAGTACCGGGACGCAATCGGCGAAGTCGACCAGCGGGGTGATGTATTTGTGGGTCATGACCTGATAGTCATGGCCTTTGCGCTCTTGGCTGCCCATGGTCATCAGGACGACGGGTTTGCGCAGGGAGGGTTGCTTGTTGCCAATGTTGCTGTTGGACATATGTCACCTTATGACAGGGCTCTGCCTGTCGTTGTCGTGCAGGCGCACGGCTCTTGGCCTTGATGTGCTACCTGAAGTCCCGAGCACTGCCGGCTCGTCAGTGGACGATTCCGGTCGGGGCTTGTAGATAGCTTGCCAGAGCCGTTCGATATGTCAAACGAGCAAAAAGCGGTTAAGGCGCCGAAATACGGGGGCTGAACCCTTGCGGGCCTGAGCCGGCAAGGGTTTGGCAGGGGGTAAGGTCAATAATATTTAACGACGCAGTTGGATCATTGCAGCGCTGCAATGATCGGCGGCTCAGTGGAGTATCTGCGCCAGGAAGGCCTTGGCTCGCGCGGTGCGCGGCTGGCTGAAGAATACCTCGGGCGGGCTGTCTTCGATGATCTGCCCGCCCTCGAGGAACAGCACCCGTTCCGCCACCTGGCGGGCAAAGCCCATTTCATGGGTGACGCAGAGCATGGTCATGCCGGTGCCAGCCAGTTGCACCAGCACGTCCAGCACCTCGGCAACCATCTCTGGGTCGAGCGCCGAGGTCGGCTCATCGAACAGCATGATGCGCGGCTTCATGCACAGCGCCCGGGCAATCGCCACGCGCTGCTGCTGGCCGCCGGACAACTGGCTGGGATACTTGTGCGCCTGGCTCTCGATGCCGACCTTGTTCAGGTACATGCGCGCCCGTTCTTCGGCGTCCTTGCGCGACAGGCCGCGCACACTGGTGGGTGCCAGCAGGCAGTTGTCGAGCACAGTCATGTGCGGGAACAGGTTGAAGTGCTGGAACACCATGCCGATCTCGCTGCGTACCTGGGCCGCCTGGCGCGTGTTGGCGGCCAGGTCGGTGCCGGCGACCTGGATGCTGCCTTGCTGGGCGATCTCCAAGCGGTTGATGCAACGGATCAGCGTCGATTTGCCCGAGCCGGACGGGCCACACAACACAATGCGCTCGCCTTCGCGCACCTGCAGGTCGATGTCGCGCAGCACATGGAAGGCGCCATAGTGCTTGTTCAGGCCCTCGATGCGGATCAGCTCCGGGCGTGGGTCGGGTTCGGGGGCAAGGCTGGCAACGCTCATGGGGGCGGTCATGTTGTTGTTCTCCCGCTGGGTGTCAGTCGAAACGTGCCGCGCTGTAGGGCGCAGGGTCGGTGAAGGGGCGTTCGCCGGTAAGAAGCTCGGCCACCAGGCGGCCGCTGACCGGGCCGAGGGTAAGGCCGTGGTGGGCGTGGCCGAAGTTGAACCACAGGCCTTTGTGCCGGGGCGCCGGGCCGATCACCGGGCGCATGTCGGGCAGGCACGGCCGGCGGCCGAGCCAAGGTTTGTCATCGAGGCGCTCGCCAAGGGCCGGGAACAGCTTGCGGGCCAGGGCCTCGCAGCGCCTGAGCTGGATTTCGTTGCCCGGCGCGTCGCTGGCGGCGAACTCGATACCGGTGGTCAGGCGCACGCCGCGGGCCATGGTGGCCAGTACATAGCCGCCCTGGGTGTCGCAGATCGAATGCTGCAGCTGCGCGCCGTCGCGGGTGGCGTAGTGCATGTGGTAACCGCGCTTGATGCCCAGTGGAATGCGGTAGCCCAGGCGCTCGTAGAGCTCGCCCGACTGCGGGCCCAGGCAGGCCACCACCTCGTCGGCGGTAATCGGCCCGCGCTGGCTGTCGACCTGCCACTGGCTGCCCGCCTGGCGCAGGCTGCGCGCATCGCCATGCAGGAACTGCCCGCCACGCTGCACGAACAGGGCGGCATAGCCACGGGTAAGGGCGCCCGGGTTGTTGACGGTCTTCGGGTCGAGCCAGTGGATGCCGCCGACCACGGCACTGTCGAGCTGATGCTCGCGGGCCTGCAGTTGGCCGCGTTCGAGGATTTCGTATTGCAGGCCATAACGGGCCAGGCCCTTGAGCTCGGCCTTGGCCTGTTCGAACAGCGCCGGGTCGCGATACACCTCGATCCAGCCTTTGGCCTGGATCAGCCCTTCAAGGCCGGCCGCCTGGATCAGCGCGTCGTGTTCCTCGACGCTTCGCTGCACCAGCGGCAGCATGTCGGCCGCTGCCCCGGCCAGGCGCCCAGGCGCCGACTGTCGCCAATAGCGCAGCAGCCATGGTGCCGCCTTGGGCAGGTTCAGCAGGCTGTAGCGCACATCTGGCTGGCGGTTCAGGCCATAGCGCAGCAAGGCGCCAAACTGCCGGGGGAAGGCATAGGGGATCACGCTGGAGCGCTCGATCAGCCCGGCGTTGCCATGGCTGGTGCCGCTACCGGGGTCGTCACGGTCGATCAGGATCACCTGGCGCCCGCGAGCCTGCAGGTGCAATGCGGTGCTGACGCCGACGATGCCGGCGCCAAGAACAAGGGTCTGGCAATGCATGGATGTATCCTTCGGTCAGTTCAGGTGGCGGCCCAGGCGGGCTTCCAGGTGTTTGAGCAAGCGCCGTACCAGTTCGACGATCAGCAGGTAGAGCACCGCGGCCCACAGGTAGATCTGGAAGTCGAAACTGCGCGAGAACGCCAGTTTGGTCACGCCCATCAGGTCATAGATGGTCACCAGGGATGCGATGGCGCTGGCCTTGATCATCAGGATCAGCTCGTTGCCCAGCGGGCCGATGGCCACCAGCAACGATTGCGGCAAGATCACCTTGAAGAAGGTCGTCGAGCGTTTGAGGTTCAGCGCGCGTGCCGCTTCGTACTGGCCCGGCGCGACGGCCATCAGGCTGCCGCGGAAGATCTCGGCCTGGTAGGCGGCGGTGTTCAGGGTGAACGCCAGCAAGGTGCAGAACCAGGCTTCCCGGAAAAACCACCAGAGGCCGACGTCCTGCCAGAAGCTCTTGAGCGAACCCAGGCCGTAATACAGCAAGAACAGCTGTGCCAGCAGTGGCGAGCCGCGGAAGAAGTAGATGTAGCCAGCCGCCATGCGCTGCAGCAGCTGGTGGCGCGACAGGCGCGCCAGGGCCAGCAGCAGGCCGAGCACGGCGCCCAGGCTGAAGGAGATCGCGACCAGCTTGGCAGTCACCAGCAGCCCATCGACGAAGCGCGGGCCGTAGCGGTCCAGCAGGTCCGGGTCCAGCACCAGGCCCAGCAGTTGTTCGGCACTCATGCGCGTGCTCCTTGCAGGTGGCGGTTGCTGCGGCGTTCGATATAGGCGAACACCCGTCCCGAGGCGGCCGAAAACAGCAGGTAACCCAGGCAGGCGACGCCATAGAAGAACATTGGCTCCTTGGTCACACTGACCGCCAGGTTGGTCTGGCGCATCAGGTCGACCAGCGAGATGGTCGACACCAGCGAGGTGTCCTTGAGCAGAGACAGCCAGTTGTTCGACAGCCCCGGCAGGGCGATGCGGGTCAGTTGCGGCAGCACCACCTTGAAGAACCCGGTGCGCTTGCTCAGGCCCAGGGCCGAGCAGGCCTCCAGTTGCCCTTTGGGCAGGGTCTTGAACGCAGCCAGCCAGATTTCGCTGGAGAACGCCGCGAAGACCAGGCTGAAGGCGATCATCGCGGCCAGGAAGGTATTGATCAGGAACTCGCCTTCATAACCCATCGCCGCCAGCAGCTTCTGCGCGGCGATCTGGCAGCCGTAATAGATGATCAGCAAGGTCAGCAGCTCGGGCAGGCCGCGGAACACGGTGGAGAACGTGGTAGCCCAGGCGCGTGGCAAGCGCTTGCGCGAGCGCGCCGCCAGGGCGACCGCCAGGCCCAATGGCAGGCCGATGGGCAGGCAGGCCAGGGCCAGGGAAACGGTAACCAGCGCGCCGGCCAGCAACGCCTGGCCCCAGCCTCCGCTGGCGAAGGACAGCAAGGACAATTGATCGAGCATGACGAACCCCTTGGATGGGCTGCGCGGCTTCTGTGTAGGAGCGGCCTTGTGTCGCGAAAGGGCCGCAGAGCGGCCCCAGCAATCTGTGCTGTTGCATAATTCCTGGGGCCGCTACGCAGCCCTTTCGCGACACAAGGCCGCTCCTACAGCGATAGCGCAGTTTTCCGAAGATCAGTTGTAGATATCGAAGGCAAAGTACTTGCTGGCGATCTTCTGGTAGGTGCCGTTGGCGACGATCGCGGCCAGTGCGCTGTTCAGCCGCTGGCGCAGGGCGTCGTCGTCCTTGCGCACGGCAATGGCGGCGTCGGCCTTGGTGTCGGCAACATCGCCGAGGATCTTGCAGCAGTCACCGCCGTTCTTGTTCATCCACTCGTGCAGCGGGAACTTGTCGGCGATCACGCCGTCCAGGCGGCCGGCGGCGAGGTCGGCGTTAGCCTCGTCCATGGTCGGGTACAGCTTCACGTCGGCGCCGGCCTTGGCGTACACGTCTTCGGCATAGATGGCTTGGGTCGAAGACGACTGGGCGCCGACGGTATAGCCGTCGAAGCGGGTCTGGGCGTCGCTGATCTTGCTGTCCTTGGCCACGGCGACGGTCAGTGGGGTGCGGTAGTAGTGGTCGGTGAAGGCGATCTTCTTGCGCCGTTCCTCGGTGTCGATCATCGACGCCACCACGGCATCGTACTTGCGCGCCATCAGGGCCGGGATGATGCCTTCCCAGTCCTGGGCGACCAGGGTGCATTCGACCTTCATCTGTTCGCACAGGGCGTGGGTGATGTCGATGTCGAAGCCGTGCAGCTGGTTATCGGCATCGACATAGTTGAAGGGCGGGTAGGCACCTTCGGTGGCGAAGCGCAGGGTTTCGGCACTGGCGTTGCCTGCCAGCAGCAAAGCGCACGCACCCAGCATGGCCATGGTCTTGTTCATCTCGCACCTCTTGCACTCTTGCTATTGTTGTTTGCCCGCGGGCCACGAGGTGTAGCCGACGAACTCGTTATGTAGAGCGGCAGTCGCTTCCAAGCGTTTTTCAACATCAGGCCCGAGCTTCTTGCAGACCTCGTTGACCATCAGGTGCACCCACGACAGCATGGTCGCGGTGGATTCCCAGAACAGATTGAATTCGGTGGGGATGCGGAACACTTCGTCGGCATGGGCATCAGCCCAGTCGCAGAAGGTGTCGGTCACCAGCGTGACCGGGATGCCGGCGGCACGTGCCTTCTGGCACAGCTGCAGGGCATGGCGTGAATAGCGGCGGGCTTCGAACACCACCAGGGTGGCGTCCTCGCTGCGCCCGAGCAGCACGTCGCCGAAGTGCCCGGCGCTGCCATCGACCAGCAGTACGCCGTCGCGCAGGTATTGCAGCAGGTGGCTCATGCACATGGCGATGCCGCGCTCGGTCTGGAAGCCGGCGATGCACACCCGCGGCTTTTCCGCCAAGCGTTTTGCCACGGCGTGCCAGGCGCCGCTCTGGCGGTATTCGTGGACACGTACCAGGGCGGCCATTTCCAGCTCCAGGCTGCCGGCGTTGTCGCTGACGTCCTCGTTCTGGCGATATTCTTGCAGGCGATCACCCATCAGCCATGGCCCATCGCCGAGGTCGCTCTGCAGGTCTTGCTTGAGCGCCTTGAGATGGGCATAACCGAGGGAGCGGCAGAAGCGACCGACGCTGGATTCGCTTACACCCAGCTTGGCAGCAATGCTGGCCGAGGTCTGGAACGGCAGTTCGTGCAGGTTGGCGAGCATGTAGCTGGCGATCTTGCGGCCTGAGGCGGCGGCCCCGGGCAGGCTGTTTTCCAGGCGTTGCTTGATCGGTTGGCTCATGCTGCTGCTCCAGGCGAGGCGTGGAATAGAAAATGGCTGTTTTCTGTCATGGCGTCAACAATTGACAGATAGCTGTCACTTATCGGAAAGTTTTTGTCGTTGCACACGCTGTTGCCATTCCAATTCCAAGAAAGGAGCTACAGATGTCCGCACCTTCCACCAGCCCGCTCGTGCGCGTGCCCTTCATTGCATTGCAGGAGCTGTTGCAAGCGATCTTTCAGCACCACGGCTGCAGCGAAGCGGTGGCCACCGTGCTTGCCCACAATTGCACCAGTGCCCAGCGCGATGGCGCCCACAGCCACGGCGTGTTTCGTATTCCCGGTTATGTTTCGACCTTGGCCAGTGGCTGGGTCGACGGGCGTGCCACGCCACAGGTGACCGATGTGGCGCCAGGCTACGTGCGCGTGGATGCCGCCTGTGGCTTCGCCCAGCCCGCCCTGGCAGCGGCGCGTGGGCTGCTGGTGGAAAAGGCCCGCAGCGCCGGCATCGCCGTGCTGGCGATTCACAACTCGCACCACTTCGCTGCGCTGTGGCCCGATGTCGAGCCGTTTGCAGATGAAGGCCTGGTCGCGCTGAGCGTGGTCAACAGCATGACCTGCGTGGTACCGCACGGTGCGCGCAAACCGTTGTTCGGCACCAACCCCATCGCCTTCGCCGCGCCGTGCGCGGGGCATGATCCGATCGTTTTCGACATGGCCACCAGCGCCATGGCCCACGGCGACGTGCAGATCGCCGCGCGTGCCGGGCAGCTATTGCCCGAAGGCATGGGCGTGGATGCCCAAGGCCTGCCGACCACCGACCCCAAGGCCATTCTCGAGGGCGGTGCATTGTTGCCCTTCGGCGGGCACAAGGGCTCGGCGCTGTCGATGATGGTCGAGTTGCTGGCGGCGGCGCTGACCGGCGGGCATTTCTCCTGGGAGTTCGACTGGTCGGGGCACCCAGGGGCGAAGACGCCGTGGACCGGGCAATTGATCATCGTCATTGACCCGAGCAAGGCCGAGGGTGAGCGGTTTGCCCAGCGCAGCTGCGAGCTGGTCGAGCATATGCAAGCCGCGGGGTTATCGCGGATGCCAGGCGAGCGGCGCTACCGCGAGCGGGAGCAGGCCGAGCGAGAAGGGGTGGCGGTGACCGAACAAGAGTTGCAAGGCCTGAAGGAATTGCTCGGTTGAACCGGCCCTTTCGCGGGTAAACCCGCTTCCACAGCTGCAGCGCAGGGCTCAAGGTGGGGGCGTCCCTGTGGGAGCGGGTTTACCCGCGAAGAATCCAGTGCAAATCTTCCCTGTGCAAAGTTGCATAGACAACCTTGCACTTATGTGATGTTCCTTGGGCCCGACTCCGGGTATCCTCAGGGCAGTCTTTCCGAACTGTCCTGATCCAAGGAGCTGCACGCTGTGTTCAAACATGTCGATGCCTATGCCGGCGACCCGATCCTCTCGTTGATGGAAACCTACAAGGCCGACCCGCGCGCCGACAAGGTCAACCTGAGTATCGGCCTGTATTACGATGAGGCCGGTGTGGTGCCGCAGCTGGCGGCGGTCGATGCGGTCGAGAAGCGCATCGCCGGTGTTGACCACGAAGCCTCGCTGTACCTGCCGATGGAAGGCCTGGCCAGCTACCGCCAGGCGATCCAGGCGCTGCTGTTCGGTGCCGACCACCCGGCCGTGACCGGCAAGCGTGTGGCCACCGTGCAGACCGTTGGCGGTTCCGGCGCACTGAAAGTCGGTGCCGACTTCCTCAAGCGCTACTTCCCGCAGTCGGAAGTCTGGGTCAGCAACCCGACCTGGGACAACCACCGCGCCATTTTCGAAGGTGCCGGGTTCAAGGTGCACACCTACCCGTACTTCGACCAGGCCAGCCGTGGCGTCGACTTCGATGGCATGCTGCAGGCCCTGCAGGGTCTGCCGGCCAACAGCATCGTGCTGCTGCACCCGTGCTGCCACAACCCCACCGGCGCCGACCTCGAGCAGGGCCAGTGGCAACAAGTGGTGGAAGTGGTCAAGGCGCGTCAGCTGATCCCGTTCCTCGACATCGCCTACCAAGGCTTCGGTGAAGGCCTGGTGGAAGACGCCTACGCCATCCGCGAAATGGCCCGTGCCGGCGTGCCGTGCCTGGTCAGCAACTCGTTCTCCAAGATCTTCTCGCTGTACGGCGAGCGGGTAGGGGGCTTGTCGGTGGTCTGCGACGACGAAGCCACCACCCAAAGCGTGCTCGGCCAGCTCAAGGCCACCGTGCGTCGCAACTACTCCAGCCCGCCCAACTTCGGTGCCCAGCTGGTGGCTGGCGTGCTCGGCGATGCCGAACTCAACGCCCAGTGGGCGGCTGAAGTGGAAGTGATGCGCAAGCGTATCCTCGACATGCGCCAGGCGCTGGTCGATGCCCTGGCGGTATTGCTGCCAGGCCAGGACTTCCAGTTCTTCCTGCGCCAGCGCGGCATGTTCAGCTACACCGGCTTCAGCGTCGAGCAGGTGCGTCGCCTGCGTGACGAGTTCGGCGTGTACCTGATCGACAGCGGCCGGGTGTGCATGTCCGGGCTGCGTCCGGCCAACCTGCAACGGGTTGCCGAAGCCTTCGCCGCCGTTCAGAAGTAATTCTCGGGCCTGCGCGGCCCTTGTGGCAGCGGCCTTTTGTCGCGAAAGGCCCCGGATTTGTGCAACGCCACAAACTGCCGGGGCCGCTTTGCAGCCCTTTCGCGCCACAAGGCCGCACCTACAAACAACCCATCTGTAAAACGCACTTGTAAAGACAAGTGCAACCGCTCCTCGGAAAAGGGCTTCGCAAGTGCAACCTTTCCGTGCACAATCGCGCCCCTCTATATCCGGTTGAGTTGGGCGACGTCTATTTCGCCATTCTCAGCCTGTTGCAGTCTTGCGAGTGGAGCTTCACCCGGAATGAATGAGCAGGCCCCAAGCGTTGAACAACGCTTTGTAGAATCGACCCCCGCCACCCTCGGCAGCTGGTCGCGTAACGACACCACCTGGATGCTGGGCCTGTTCGGCACAGCCATTGGCGCAGGCACCTTGTTCCTGCCGATCAACGCTGGCCTCGGCGGCTTCTGGCCGCTGCTGATCCTGGCCGCGTTAGCCTTCCCGATGACCTACTTCTCCCACCGTGGTCTCACCCGCTTCGTGCTGTCCGGGCGCAGCGGTGGCGACATCACCGAAGTGGTCGAAGAGCATTTCGGCATCAAGGCCGGCGCGCTGATCACTGTGCTGTACTTCTTCGCGATCTTCCCGATCCTGCTTATCTATAGCGTGGCACTGACCAACACCGTCAGCAGCTTCATGGAGCACCAGTTGCACATGGCGCCGCCACCACGGGCCATCCTGTCGTTCGTGCTGATCCTCGGCCTGCTGGCAATCGTGCGCTGCGGCGAGCAGGCCACGGTCAAGGTCATGAGCCTGCTGGTGTACCCGTTCATCGTTGCCCTGGGGCTGCTGGGCCTGTACCTGATCCCGCACTGGACCGGTGGCATCCTCGACAGCGCCGCCCAAGTGCCGTCGGGTTCGGCCTTCCTGCACACCCTGTGGCTGGCCATTCCGGTGATGGTGTTCTCGTTCAACCACTCGCCGATCATCTCGGCCTTCGCCGTCGACCAGAAGCGCCGCTATGGCGAGCACGCTGACGAGCGCAGCGGCCAGATCCTGCGCCGCGCCCACCTGCTGATGGTGGTGATGGTGCTGTTCTTCGTGTTCAGCTGCGTGCTCACCCTGAGCAGTGCCCAGCTGGCCGAGGCCAAGGCGCAGAACCTGTCGATCCTGTCGTACCTGGCCAACCACTTCAGCAACCCGACCATTGCCTTTGCCGCGCCACTGATTGCCTTCGTCGCCATTGCCAAGTCGTTCCTCGGCCACTACATCGGCGCCAGTGAAGGCCTCAAGGGCATCATCGCCAAGACCGGCGCACGCCCGGGTGCCAAGACCCTGGACCGGGTGGTCGCCGCACTGATGCTGGTGGTTTGCTGGATTGTCGCCACGCTCAACCCGAGCATCCTTGGCATGATCGAATCGCTCGGCGGCCCGATTCTCGCCGTGCTGCTGTTCCTCATGCCGATGTACGCCATCCGTCGTGTGCCGTCGATGCGCAAGTACAGCGGTACGCTGTCGAATGTGTTCGTAGTGGTGATCGGCCTGGTTGCGCTGACCTCGGTGGTGTACAGCCTGATCGGCTGATTCACTGTCCGCATCAGAAAAAGCCCGGGGCGCTTGTCGCCATCCGGGCTTTTTTTTGTCCACAAGAATTGTCTGCCAATAGAACAATTTCAACGTACCCATAGGCACCCGGCCGCCTTCATGCTTAACTCAGTGTCCTTTTCAAACCCAGCATAAGGATTTCGTCATGGCTCAAGTGACCCTCAAAGGCAACCCGGTTCAGGTCAAAGGCAACCTGCCACAGGCCGGCGCCCAGGCTCCGGCATTCTCCCTGGTCGGTGAAGGCCTGGCAGACAAGTCGCTGAAGGACTACGCCGGCAAGCGCAAGGTGCTGAACATCTTCCCAAGCGTCGACACCCCGACCTGCGCCACTTCCGTACGCAAGTTCAACGCCCAGGCCAACGACGTGGCCAACACCGTGGTGCTGTGCATCTCGGCTGACCTGCCATTCGCCCAGGCGCGCTTCTGCGGTGCCGAAGGCCTGGAAAACGTGAAAAACCTGTCGACGCTGCGTGGCCGCGAGTTCCTCGAAAGCTACGGCGTTGCCATCGCCGACGGCCCGTTGGCCGGCCTGGCTGCCCGCGCCGTGGTGGTGCTGGACGAGAACGACAAGGTGCTGCACAGCGAGCTGGTTGGCGAAATCGCTGACGAGCCGAACTACGATGCAGCCCTGGCTGTATTGAAGTAAGGATTGAGGGCAGGCGCGGCTGTTTCAGCTTGCTCCGGCCCTTTCGCGGGTAAACCCGCTCCCACAGGTACGGCGCAGCCCATGAACGCTGTGATATCCCTGTGGGAGCGGGTTTACCCGCGAAAGGGCCGGAACAGGTAAAGGAACTCGTCAGCCCGCCATCGCTCCAAGCAACACCCAGTAACGGCCCGGAACGCGTTCCGGGCCGTTTTCGTTTAAAGTTCAGTCTTTTGGCAACGTCAGGCAAAGGTAAACCTCTGGTAAAGAGCCTTTGCTATAACGATGCCAGTGCTTATCGTTCAACCTCCTCAAGCCGCCATTTCCGAACAAGGTTCGTTCAACCCATGCAAGTGTCCAATTCCCGATCCCCTCGTCGCTGGCTCGTCGGCCTGCTGATCCTGCTGCTGGTGGCCCTGCTGGCCTGGTGGCTGTGGCCCGCGGCAACGCCTGCCCACAAAGCGGCCGGTGAAGGGCGCGGCGGCAAGGGCGTGGGCATGGGCATGGGTGGCCGGCCGGGCTTCGGCGGCTCCACCGACCCGGTGCCGGTGCGCGTCGAGCCGGTGCGGGTAGGTGACTTCCCGCTCTATTACAAGGCGCTGGGCACGGTCACCGCGACCAACACGGTGAATGTGCGCAGCCGTGTGGCAGGCGAACTGGTAAAGGTCCTCTTCAAGGAGGGCCAGCAGGTCAAGGCCGGCGATCTGCTCGCCGAAATCGACCCGCGTTCCTACCGCATAGCCCTGCAGCAGGCCGAAGGCACCCTGGCGCAGAACCAGGCGCAACTGAAGAACGCCCAGGTCGACCTGGCGCGTTACAAGGGCCTGTACGCCCAGGACAGCATCGCCAAGCAGACGCTCGACACCGCCGAAGCCCAGGTCGCGCAGTTCCAAGGGCTGGTCAAGACCAACCAGGCCCAGGTCAACGATGCCCGCCTGAACCTCGATTTCACCCAGATCCGCGCGCCGATCAATGGCCGTGTGGGCCTGCGCCAGCTCGACCTGGGTAACCTGGTGGCAGCCAACGACACTACCGCCCTGGTGGTGATCACCCAGACCGAGCCGATCAGTGTCGCCTTCACCCTGCCCGAAACCGAGCTGACCACCGTGCTAGAGCGTTACCGCAGCGGCGCCAGCCTGCCGGTTGAAGCCTGGGACCGCACCGACAGCAAACTGCAGTCGACCGGCGTGCTGGGCAGTATCGACAACCAGATCGACACCACCACCGGTACCCTGAAGTTCAAGGCCCGCTTCGAGAACAAGGACCTGGCCCTGTTCCCCAACCAGTTCGTCAATGTGCGCCTCTTGGCCGACACCCTCAAACAGGTGGTGATGGCCCCGGCTGCGGCCGTGCAGTTCGGCAACGACGGCACCTTCGCCTACGTGGTCAACGAGCAGAACACGGTCAATATCCGCAAGCTCAAGGTCGGCGCCAGCGATGGCCAGAACAGTGTCATCCTTGAGGGGCTCAAGGCCGGTGACCGCCTGGTGCTGGAAGGCACTGACCGCCTGCGTGAAGGCACCAAGGTCGAGGTGGTCGAGGACAGCTCGCAAGTACCGACCACCCCCGGCCAGCACCTGCAGGGCCAGGACACCAAGGGTTCGGCACAGACCGGTGAAGCGACTTCCGGCACAACGGCAGCCAAGGCGGGCGCATGAACCTGTCACGCCTGTTCATCCTCCGCCCGGTCGCCACCACGCTGACCATGCTGGCCATCGTTCTGGCCGGCCTGATCGCCTACAAGCTGCTGCCGGTGTCGGCCTTGCCCCAGGTCGACTACCCGACCATCCGGGTCATGACCTTGTACCCAGGTGCCAGCCCGCAGGTGATGACCAGCGCGGTTACCGCCCCGCTGGAGCGCCAGTTCGGCCAGATGCCGGGCCTGGAGCAAATGGCCTCGACCAGCTCCGGCGGCGCCTCGGTGCTGACCCTGCGTTTCAGCCTGGACATGAACATGGACGTTGCCGAGCAACAGGTGCAGGCCGCGATCAACGCCGCCAGCAACCTGCTGCCCACGGACCTGCCGGCACCGCCGGTATACAACAAGGTCAACCCGGCCGACACCCCGGTGCTGACCCTGGCCATCTCCAGCAAGACAATGCCGTTACCCAAGCTCAACGACCTGGTCGACACCCGCGTGGCGCAGAAGCTTGCGCAGATCAGCGGCGTGGGCATGGTCAGCATCGCCGGCGGCCAGCGCCAGGCGGTGCGGATCAAGGTCAACGTAGACGCACTGGCCGCCAACGGCCTCAACCTCGACGACGTGCGCACCTTGATCGGCGCATCCAACGTCAACCAGCCCAAGGGCAACTTCGATGGCCCGACCCGGGTATCGATGCTCGACGCCAACGACCAGCTGCGCTCGCCTGCGGAATACGCCAACCTCATCCTGGCCTACAACAACGGCGCGCCGCTGCGCCTGAAGGATGTCGCCGAAATCGTCGACGGCGCCGAGAACGAACGCCTGGCCGCCTGGGCCAACCAGAACCAGGCCGTGCTGCTGAACATCCAGCGCCAGCCGGGTGCCAACGTCATCGAGGTGGTTGACCGCATCAAGGCGCTGCTGCCATCGATCACCGACAACCTGCCAGCCGGCCTGGATGTATCGGTGCTCACCGACCGCACCCAGACCATCCGCGCCGCTGTCGAGGACGTCAAGCATGAGCTGCTGATCGCCATCGTGCTGGTGGTGATGGTCACCTTCGTGTTCCTGCGCCGCTTCAGCGCTACCCTGATTCCCTCGATCGCCGTGCCGCTGTCGCTGATCGGCACCTTCGGCGTGATGTACCTGGCCGGCTTCTCGGTCAACAACCTGACGCTGATGGCCTTGACCGTCGCCACCGGCTTCGTGGTCGACGACGCCATCGTCATGCTCGAGAACATCTCGCGCCACATCGAGGAAGGCGAAACGCCGCTGCAGGCGGCACTCAAGGGCGCGAAGCAGATCGGCTTCACCCTGATCTCGCTGACCTTCTCGCTGATTGCCGTACTGATCCCGCTGCTGTTCATGGCCGATGTGGTCGGCCGCCTGTTCCGCGAATTCGCCATTACCCTGGCAGTGGCGATCCTGATTTCCCTGGTGGTGTCGCTGACCCTGACCCCGATGATGTGCGCGCGCCTGCTCAAGCGTGAGCCCAAGGAAGAAGAGCAGGGCCGCTTCTACCGCGCCAGCGGTGCCTGGATCGACTGGCTGATCGAGCATTACGGCCGTGGTTTGCAGTGGGTGCTCAGGCACCAGCCGCTGACCCTGCTGGTGGCCGTGGCCACCCTGGCGCTTACCGTGCTTCTGTATATGGTGGTGCCCAAGGGCTTCTTCCCGGTGCAGGACACTGGGGTGATCCAGGGTATTTCCGAGGCGCCGCAGTCCACCTCGTTCGCCGCAATGAGCGAGCGCCAGCAAGCCCTGAGCAAGGTCATCCTGCAGGACCCGGCGGTGCAGAGCCTGTCGTCCTACATCGGTGTCGACGGCGATAACGCCACGCTCAACAGCGGGCGCCTGCTGATCAACCTCAAGCCCCACGGCGAGCGTGATGTCACCGCTGGTGAAGTGATCAGCCGCCTGCAGCCGCAACTCGACAAGCTGGTCGGCATCCGCCTGTTCATGCAGCCAGTGCAGGACCTGAGCATCGAGGACCGGGTCAGCCGTACCCAGTACCAGTTCAGCCTGTCCTCGCCTGACGCCGACTTGCTGGCGCAGTGGAGCGGCAAGCTGGTGCACGCCCTGCAGGAACGCCCGGAGCTGAAGGACGTCGCCAGTGACCTGCAGGACAAGGGCTTGCAGGTGTATCTGGTGATCGACCGTGACATGGCCAGCCGCCTTGGCATCACGGTGTCGCAGATCACCAACGCCCTGTACGACGCCTTCGGCCAGCGGCAGATTTCCACCATCTATACCCAGGCCAGCCAATACCGGGTGGTGCTGCAGTCGCAGGACGCGTCCAGCATTGGCCCGTCGGCGCTGGAGTCGATCCACGTCAAGGCCACCGATGGCGGCCAGGTGCGGCTGTCGGCGCTGGCGCGCATCGAGCAGCGTCAGGCGCAACTGGCCATTTCGCACATCGGCCAGTTCCCGGCGGTGATGCTGTCGTTCAACCTTGCCCATGGTGCGTCGCTGGGCGAAGCGGTGAAGGTGATCGAGCAGGTGCAGCAGGACATCGGCATGCCGCTCGGCGTGCAGACCCGCTTCCAGGGTGCTGCCGAAGCGTTCCAGGCTTCGCTGTCGAGCACCTTGCTGCTGATCCTGGCGGCCGTGGTGACCATGTATATCGTGCTGGGCGTGCTTTACGAGAGCTACATCCACCCAGTGACCATCCTCTCGACCTTGCCGTCGGCGGCGGTCGGTGCCTTGCTGGCATTGCTGCTCAGCGGCAACGACCTGGGCATGATCGCCATCATCGGCATCATCCTGCTGATCGGCATCGTCAAGAAAAACGCGATCATGATGATCGACTTCGCCCTCGAGGCCGAGCGTAACCAGGGCATGGCCCCCCATGATGCGATCTACCAGGCGGCGCTGCTGCGCTTCCGGCCGATCCTGATGACCACCCTGGCCGCGCTGTTCGGCGCCGTGCCGCTGATGCTGGCCACCGGCTCCGGTGCCGAGCTGCGTCAGCCGCTGGGCCTGGTAATGGTCGGCGGCCTGCTGGTCAGCCAGGTGCTGACGCTGTTCACCACTCCGGTCATCTACCTGTATTTCGACCGCCTGGCCCGCCGCTGGCGCCCGGCCGCTGACGCGCAGCAGGCCGAGGCATGAACCTGTCCGGACCTTTCATTCGCCGGCCAGTGGCGACCATGCTGCTGAGCCTGGCGATCATGCTGCTCGGCAGCGTCAGCTTCGGCCTGCTGCCGGTGTCGCCGTTGCCGCAGATGGACTTCCCGGTGATCGTGGTGTCGGCCAACCTGTCCGGTGCCAGCCCCGAGGTCATGGCCGCCACCGTGGCCACGCCGCTGGAGCGCAAGCTCGGCAGCATCGCTGGCGTCACCACCCTGACCAGCAGCTCCAACCAGGGCTCTACACGGGTGATCATCGGCTTCGAGATGGGCCGTGACATCGACGGCGCCGCGCGCGAGGTGCAGGCGGCGATCAACGCCACGCGCAACCTGCTGCCCAGCGGCATGCGCAGCATGCCCACCTACAAGAAGATCAACCCGTCGCAGGCGCCGATCATGGTGCTTTCGTTGACGTCCAGCGTGTTGCAGAAGGGCCAGCTGTACGACCTGGCAGACACCATCCTGTCGCAGAGCCTGGCCCAGGTCAGCGGGGTAGGGGAAGTGCAGATCGGGGGCAGTTCGCTGCCAGCGGTGCGCATTGCCGTCGAGCCGCAACTGCTCAACCATTACAGCCTGTCGCTGGACGAGGTGCGCACGGCGGTGTCCAACGCCAACCAGCGCCGGCCCATGGGCTTCGTCGAAGACGCCGAGCGCAACTGGCAGGTGCGCGCCAACGACCAGCTGGAAACCGCCAAGGACTACGAGCCGATCGTGATCCGCCAGTCGAACGGCACCATCCTGCGCCTGTCTGACGTGGCTACCGTCACCGATGCCGTGGAGAACCGCTACAACAGCGGCTTCTTCAACGACCAGAGCGCCGTGCTGCTGGTGGTCAACCGCCAGACTGGCGCCAACATCATCGAGACCGTCGACCAGATCAAGGCACAGCTGCCGGCCCTGCAGTCGCTGCTGCCAGCCAGTGTGCAACTGAATGTGGCCATGGACCGCTCGCCGGTGATCAAGGCTACCCTCAAGGAGGCCGAGCACACCCTGCTGATCGCCGTGGTGCTGGTGATCCTGGTGGTCTACCTGTTCCTCGGCAGCCTGCGTGCCTCGCTGATCCCGAGCCTGGCGGTGCCGGTGTCGCTGGTGGGCACCTTCGCGGTGATGTACCTCTGTGGCTTCTCGCTGAACAACCTGTCGCTCATGGCGCTGATCCTTGCCACCGGCCTGGTGGTGGACGATGCGATCGTGGTGCTGGAGAACATCTCGCGGCATATCGAGGACGGCCAGCCACCGATGCGTGCGGCGTTCCTCGGTGCCCGGGAAGTAGGCTTCACCTTGCTGTCGATGAACGTCTCGCTGGTGGCCGTGTTCGTCTCGATCCTGTTCATGGGCGGCATCGTGCGCAACCTGTTCCAGGAGTTCTCGATCACCCTGGCGGCGGCGATCATCGTTTCGCTGGTGGTGTCGCTGACCCTCACGCCGATGCTTTGCGCGCGCTGGCTCACGCCCCACCGCGCCGAGCAGACACGCCTGCAACGCTGGAGCGACAAAGCGCACCAGCGCATGGTCGGCGCCTACGACCGCAGCCTCGGCTGGGCCCTGCGCCACAAGCGCCTGACGCTGGTCAGCCTGCTGGCGACAATCGGCCTGAACATCGCCCTGTACGTGGTGGTGCCCAAGACCCTGATGCCGCAACAGGATACGGGCCAGCTGATGGGCTTCATCCGCGGTGACGACGGCCTGTCGTTCAACGTGATGCAGCCGAAGATGGAAATCTACCGCCGCGCCTTGCTCGCCGACCCGGCAGTGGAGAGCGTGGCTGGCTTCATCGGTGGCAACAGTGGCACCAACAACGCCATGGTGCTGGTGCGCCTGAAACCGATCAACGAGCGCAAGCTCGATGCGCAGAAGGTCATCGAACGCCTGCGCAAGGAAATGCCCAAGGTGCCGGGTGGGCGGTTGTTCCTGATGGCCGACCAGGACCTGCAGCTGGGCGGCGGTGGCCGTGACCAGACGTCCTCGCAATACCTGTATACCCTGCAGAGTGGTGACCTGGCGGCCCTGCGCCAGTGGTTCCCCAAGGTGGTCGCGGCGCTGCGCGCATTGCCCGAACTGACCGCCATCGACGCCCGTGACGGCTCCGGTACCCAGCAAGTGACGCTGGTGGTCGACCGCGACCAGGCCAAGCGCCTGGGCATCGACATGGACATGGTCACCGCCGTGCTGAACAACGCCTACAGCCAGCGGCAGATCTCGACCATCTACGACAGCCTCAACCAGTATCAGGTGGTGCTGGAGATCAACCCGAAATACGCCTGGGACCCGAGCACACTGGAACAGGTGCAGGTGATCACCAGTGAGGGTGCGCGGGTGCCGCTGTCGACCATTGCCCACTACGAAAACAGCTTGGCCAATGACCGCGTCAGCCACGAAGGCCAGTTCGCCTCCGAAGACATCGCCTTCGACGTTGCCGAAGGCTACAGCCCCGACCAGGCCATGGCCGCGGTAGAGCGGGAAGTGGCCAAGCTGGGCTTGCCCGAGGAAGTGATCGCCAAGCTCGGCGGCACGGCCAGTGCGTTCGCCAAGACCCAGGAAGGGCAGCCGTTCATGATCCTCGGTGCCCTGGTGCTGGTGTACCTGGTGCTCGGCATCCTCTACGAAAGCTACATCCACCCGCTGACCATTCTGTCGACCTTGCCCTCGGCCGGTGTCGGTGCCTTGCTCGCGCTGTACGTCACCGGTGGCGAGTTCAGCCTGATTTCGTTGCTGGGCCTGTTCCTGCTGATCGGCGTGGTGAAAAAGAACGCCATCCTGATGATCGACCTGGCCCTGCAACTGGAGCGCCACCAGGGCCTGAGCCCGGAAGAGTCGATCCGCCGCGCCTGCCTGCTGCGCCTGCGGCCGATCCTGATGACCACCCTGGCGGCCATCCTTGGCGCCTTGCCGCTGCTGATCAGCCGCGCCGAAGGTGCCGAGATGCGCCAGCCGCTGGGCCTGACCATCATTGGTGGCTTGGTCGTCAGCCAGCTGCTGACCCTATACACGACGCCGGTGGTGTACCTGTACCTGGACCGCCTGCGTCACCGATTCAACCAATGGCGCGGTGTACGCACCGACGCCGCCCTGGACACGCCGCTATGAACTTCGCCCAGACACCACTTCACCGAGCCTTGCAGCTGCTGACCCATGGGCGGGGCTCACGCCTGGCTGGCGCCGCGCTGTGCGTGGCCATGCTCAGTGCCTGTACCCTGAGCCCGGACTACCACCGCCCGGAGCTGAGCACCCCGGCGCAGTACAAGCAGGCCGAGGGCTGGACCCAGGCCAACCCGTCCGATGCCATCGCCCGTGGCGCCTGGTGGGAGATCTACGGCGATGCCGGGTTGAATGCGCTGGTCGAGGAGCTGAACCGCAGCAACCAGACCGTTGCGCAATCGGAAGCCCAGTACCGCCAGGCCCAGGCCTTGGTACGCAGCAGCCGGGCGTCGCTGTTCCCCAGCCTGGACCTGAGCGCCAGCAAGAACCGCTCGGCACAAGGCACCGGCAGTTCCAGCTCGAGCCTGTCCAACAACAGCAGCGGTATTCGCAACACCTACAACACGCAGCTGGGCGTCAGCTGGGAAATCGACCTGTGGGGCAAGCTGCGCGAGACCCTGAATGCCAACGAGGCCAGTGCCGAGGCCAGCTTTGCCGACCTGGCTGCGATCCGCCTCAGTCAGCAGTCGGAGCTTGTGCAGAACTACCTGCAGCTGCGCGTGATCGACGAGCAGAAGCGCTTGCTCGAAGCGACCGTCGCGACCTATGAGCGTTCGCTGCGGATGAACGAAAACCAGTACCGGGCCGGCGTTGCTGGCCCGGATGCAGTGGCCCAGGCGCGTACCCAGCTGAAGTCCACCCAGGCCGACCTGATCGACCTGATCTGGCAGCGCGCACAGTTCGAGAACGCCATCGCCGTGTTGCTGGGCAAGGCCCCGGCTGATTTCTCCCTGGCCGACAGCAAGCAGATCCCGGCGCTGCCGCAGATTCCGGTGACGTTGCCGTCGCAACTGCTCGAACGGCGCCCGGACATCGCCTCGGCCGAGCGCAACGTGATGGCCGCCAACGCCAATATCGGCGTGGCGCGTGCCGCCTACTTCCCGGACTTGAGCCTGAGCATGAGTGGTGGTTATTCCAGCAGCAGCTTCAGCAACTGGATCGAGCTGCCCAACCGCTACTGGTCGGTGGGGCCGCAACTGGCGCTGACCTTGTTCGACGCTGGCAAGCGCAGCGCCGAGGTCGACCGCACCCGGGCGGTGTATGACCAGACGGTGGCGCAGTACCGGCAGACCGTGCTCGACGGCTTCAAGGAAGTGGAGAACTTCCTGGTGCAGTTGAAGGTGTACGCTGACGAAGCGGTGGTACGCCAGGAAGCGCTGGAGTCGGCACGCGAATCGTTGCGCCTGACCGAGAACCAGTACCGCGCCGGCTTGATCGGCTACCTCGACGTGGTCAACGTGCAAACTACCGCGCTGAGTAACGAGCGCAGTGCGTTGACCCTGCTGCAAGGGCGCCTGGTGGCCAGCGTGCAACTGATTGCCGCCCTGGGCGGTGGCTGGGATGCCGAACAGGCGTTTGCCCAGCAGGAGTGACCAGCAGGAGTGAAGCGTGCTCGATGGCTGGCCGGGTGTTTGTAGGCGCGGCCTTGTGTCGCGAAAGGGCTGCAGAGCAGCCCCGGTTTTCAGCTTCGCTGACAATATCGCCGGGGCCGCCTTGCGGCCCTTTCGCGACGCAAGGCCGCTCCTGCAAGCGGCGAGCCAACCGACAAGTGGCAATATGCCTGCACTTGCCATCGAAAGCGCTCTAGCTCAAGCAATTTGAGGATCCTTACCATTCTTTGGATCCATTCCCATTCGCACAAACCCCGTGCGTTTCGCCAAAGCTTGAGTACAATCGTCAGTTTTTTCGGGCCCCCTGTCCCGAGCTGGATTTTCCAATGCTGAACGGTAGTTATTCCTCTGCGCTGGTGCTGATTTCACTCTGCGTGGCGATCCTCGCTTCCTATACCGCCCTTGACTTGACCGGCCGTATCGCCACGGCCAAGGGCCGGGCCGTGCACCTGTGGATGGGCGGGGGCGCGTTGGCCATGGGTATTGGCGTCTGGTCGATGCATTTCATCGGCATGCTCGCCTTCAGCCTGCCCATTGCCCTGGGGTATGACATCGGCCTGACCGTGCTTTCTCTCGTGATTGCCGTGCTCTCTTCAGGTTTCGCCCTGTGGCTGGTCAGCCAGCCCAGCCTGCCCAAGCTGCAGCTGGCGTTCGGTGCGCTGATCATGGGCACCGGCATCGCCTGCATGCACTACACCGGCATGGCGGCGCTGCGTATGCTGCCCGGCATCGATTACGACCCGACCTTGTTCGGCGCCTCGCTGGCCATCGCGGTCGGTGCTTCGGCAGCCGCGTTGTGGATAGCCTTCCGCCTGCGCCAGCACACCCCGTACGTGCGCCAGATTCGCGGCCTGGCGGCCATGGTGATGGGCGTTGCGATCGTCGGCATGCACTACACCGCAATGGCCGCCGCGAACTTTGCCGAGGGCAGCTACTGCGGCGCGTTGGCCAGCGGCCTGCAGGGCGATGGCCTGGTCTATCTGGTGCTGATCACCACGTTGGCGGTGCTGGCCGTGGCCTTGCTGACCTCGGTGCTGGATGCACGGCTGGAGGCGCGCACGGCAGCGTTGGCCCACTCGCTGACCCTGGCCAACCAGGAGCTGACCCAGTTGGCACTGCACGACACCCTGACCGGGCTGCCTAACCGCACGCTGTTGTCCGACCGTATCGAACAGGCGATTGGCAAGGTGGCGGAGCAGGGCGGCTGTTTTGCGCTGATGTTCATCGACCTTGATGGTTTCAAGCCGGTCAACGATGCCTTTGGCCATCATGTCGGCGACCTGCTGCTCAAGGCCGTGGCGGCCCGCCTGCGTGGCCATCTGCACAGCCAGGACACCCTGGCGCGGATTGGCGGCGACGAGTTCGTGTTGCTCGTGGAGCTGCAGGAGCCGGAAGACGCCATGGATGTGGCGGTCAAGCAGGTCAACCTGGTGTCGCGCACGTTCCGTGTCGCCGAGCACGACCTGCAATTGACGGCGAGCCTGGGGATCGTGCTGTACCCCGGCAACGGCCAGGACCAGCTCGAACTGCTGCGCAACGCCGATGCCGCCATGTACCACGCCAAGAGTGCCGGCAAGAACGGCTACAGCTTCTTCGACGCGTCGATGAACAGCAACGCCCGTCAACAGTTGCAGTTGTTGCAGGACCTGCGCATAGCCCTGGAGCAAGGCCAGTTCCGCCTGCACTACCAGCCCAAGTTCGACGCCCAGGCCTGCGCACCGATCGGTGCCGAAGCCTTGCTGCGCTGGGAGCACCCACAGCACGGCCTGATGCAACCGGACCGCTTCATTGGCCTGGCGGAAAAGACCGGCCTGATCATCCCCATCGGCGAGTGGGTGCTTGGCGAAGCCTGCCGGCAGATGCGCCAGTGGGTCGAGCAGGGGCATGCGGACTGGCGCATGGCGGTCAACCTGTCGGCCATCCAGTTCTGCCACACCGGCCTGGTGGACAGCGTCGCCCGTGCCCTGCGGGAAAACCACCTGCCGGCCAACCGCCTGACCCTGGAAATCACTGAAACCACCGCCATGCACGACGCCGATGCCAGCCTGAGAGTGCTGCAGCGGCTCTCCGACATGGGTGTGGACCTGTCCATCGACGACTTCGGTACCGGTTATTCGAGCCTGATGTACCTCAAGCGCCTGCCGGCCAACGAACTGAAGATCGACCGCGGTTTCGTGCGTGATCTGGAGCAGGACAGTGACGACGCGGCGATTGTCTCGGCGATCGTCGCCCTGGGCCAGGCGCTGGGCCTGCGCATCGTTGCCGAAGGGGTGGAAACCAACCGCCAGCAGGACTTCCTGACCCGCCTGGGCTGTGATTCACTGCAGGGCTACCTGCTCGGTCAGCCGGTGCCGGCCGAGCAGTTCATGGGCAAGTTGCAGGCGTTGCGTGAGAAAAGCGAGGCAGCTGTCTAGCCTGCATCAAGCAGGCTAAAGGCCGGTGCAAAGGCCTCCATCTCGGCTTCCACGGCCTCGATGATGCGCTCGACATCAGCTGCCGCCATGATTGCCGTGCAGGGGATGCCGGCGATGGCCAGCAGGGTCTGGCCCGTGGCCCGGTCAAATAGTCGTGCGACCATGCTGCGCGGCGCATCCATGCTGGCCTCGAAGCCCAGCGGATGGAAGTGCCAGCGCATCACCTGGCAGGCGTTGGGGAACGTCATCTTGTTCATGCCAGCCTCCTTGTCCTTGCCTGGACGCGGTGATTGGAAGCCGTTCGCTCGGCCGCCGGGAACCTAACCATAGCACTTGCCACAGCCCATGTTTGGGGCAATACAAGACAATTGTATTAATGCATGACAGCGGTCACAGGGCGGTCATGCGGGCCGTCTGGCGGCAACTGGCCACGCAAACGTTTTCCCCGCACCATGTCCGCATGGTTGCCGGTTTGCTCTGCTATTTTTAGGGTAATTAGGCACACAACGTTTTCGGACGAGCGGTGCGAGCTGGGCAGACAAGGAGACAGTCATGCGCTTTTCCACGCTCACCCAACGCATCGCCGGCGAAGCCGCTTCGGCGTGGGACATTCACTACCAGGCCCAGGCACTGCGCCGCGAAGGGCGCGAGATCTTTCTGCTGTCGGTGGGTGACCCGGACTTCGACACGCCAGTACCGGTGGTGGAGGCAGCCATAGCCAGCCTGCAGCGCGGCGAGACCCATTACAGCGACGTGCATGGCAGCCTGGCCCTGCGCCAGGCAATTGCCCGGCGCACTGGCGGGGATGTCTCAGCCGACCAGGTGATGGTCCTTGCCGGAGCCCAGTGCGCGCTGTATGCGGTTTGCCAATGCCTGTTCGAAGGCGGTGACGAAGTGATCGTCGCCGAGCCGATGTATGTCACCTATCAAGGCGTGCTAGGGGCTTGCGGGGCACAGCCCGTGCAGGTACCTGTCAGCCCAGAGCAGGGCTTTCGCCTTGACCCGATGGCGGTGGCCCGGGCGATAACCCCGCATACCCGTGGCCTGTTGCTGAACACCCCGCATAACCCGACGGGCGCTGCCATCTCGCCGCAGGACATGGCGCTGCTGGCGCAGCTGTGCCGGGAACATGACCTGTGGCTGGTGTGCGATCAGGTGTACAGCGGATTGCTGTTCGACGGTGAGCCGGCAGACCCGATCAGTCTGTCAGGCATGGCCGAGCGCTGCGTGCTGATCGACAGCGTGTCCAAGTCCCACGCCATGAGCGGCTGGCGAGTGGGTTGGGTGGTGGGGCCGCAAGCCTTGATTGCACACCTCGCCACCCTGGCCGTGGCGATGCTGTTCGGCCTGCCGGAATTTGTCATGGCCGGTGTTTGCGCGGCGCTGGAGCAGGATTTGCCGGCGGTGCACAAGATGCGCGAGGCCTATCGGCAGCGGCGCGACCGTGTGTGTGCAGCCCTGTTGGACTGCCCGGGCGTGCTCGCCCATCGACCGGCAGGCGGCATGTTCGTCATGCTCGATATCCGTGCCACCGGGCTTGATGCCTATGCCTTCGCCCAGCGCTTGCTGTTGGAAGAGGGGGTAGCACTTCTGCCTGGGGATGCGTTCGGCCCCAGTGCGGCGGGCCATGTGCGCATGGGGCTGGTGCTGGATGCCGAGCACCTGGAGCAAGCCTGCCAGCGCATTGCTGCCTGTGCCGGGCGCGCCTTGGTCGAACGGACCTGCGGCAATGCGTTGTGGAAGTCCGAAATTCCGTTATTTGGACGGGAAGGATGAAAACATCAACGTTCGCAAAACTCTAGTGGAGACGAATATCAAGGGCTTGGCGCAACTGTACACTCGCTTCTCCCCTGAAAAAGCCGGCAGCCTGTTGCAGTGATGGAACCATCAACGTTCCTGTCCGGGCTGCGGCGAGTACAGTTATCCCGACAGCCATCACCGTTGGTAATGCAACAACTGCTGACACTGTCATTTGCGCAGCCGGAGGCATCAGGTTCCAGCTCGTTTCGAATTGGCGAGTGCCCTGTTGAACGCTTTCTGCAGCAACAGTCTGCACGGTTCGACGTAGAGTGGGTGCTGGCATGTCGAATATCAGGCGTGATGCTGTATCTAATCCGCGATGAAATAATCTGGCGGAGAATCTGACTAGACGGTGCAGCCCCCACCATTGACCGCTTGGGTCATGCCTGTTGACTGGATCTCCCTGGCAATAAGCGTAAGCGTTAGGCCCGCCTCTACCGAAAGGTGACATAGGATCGGAGGCCGTAAATCGCATTATCGATGGACTAAAAAAACGCCGTCCATTTCCCAACGGATAGGTGTTCGAGGCACGATCAAGGGGCTGCCCGCAGAATGCAAGTATCGTGACCAACGAGCCAGGGGCATTTGCTCCATAGGGCGTGAACAGCTGAGCGATGTGAGGAGCCAGGGCTCCAATGCTTGACCCTGCTGAGTCAGTTTGAATGAGCAGGGCTTTTGTGTCGGCGCTCGATTTTTGCGCTAGCGAGGTAGTGTCAGCGATAAGGATGCGCTCGGTGACTGCGCCTGAATAAAGGCAGGCGTGTTCCATTTGATAGAAGATCCTGTGGCGGCTCTGCCATTTTGCAATAGGGCGCATGACTCAGACCTTGAGAAGTGTCGATAACCGTATCCTACGAGCTGGCTCTTCAGCGTCTACTGGTAAAAGTGCCAGGTAACCCTAACCGAGCAGGCCTGCCGCAATATTGATGGTGAAGCCCAGAATCGCCGTGTTGAACACAAAGCCTACCAATGAATGCGCCAGCACCACCCGGCGCATGCCGCGCCCGCCGACGCCGATGTCGGAGGTCTGCACGGCGACGCTGATGGTGAACGAGAAGTAGTGGAAGTCCCAGTAATCCGGGTTGCGCTCACCGTCGGCAAACCGCAGCGCCGGTTCTTTGCTGTCGCCGGTGTAGAACAGGCGGGCGTAGTGCAGGCTGAAGATGCAGCCGATCAGCAGCCACGAACCTGCCACTGTCAGCCCGGTGTACAGGTAGTGCAAGGCCAGCGCGCTGCCTTGCAAGCCGCGACTGGAGACCAGCTGCAGGGTCACGGCGGCGAGGCTGGCGATGGCAGCGATGCACACCGTGAACAGCACCAGGCCGGCATTTTCGTCCTCGACCCGGGCGACTGTGCGCACGGTTTCGGGAGTGGCTCGGCAGGTCAGCCAGAGCACCAGCAGCAGGTATAGCCAGACGCCGAGGTTCCAGCCGGCGAGGGTGCGCTGGATGGCGTCATCGGCCGGAATGAACCAGGCGCCGACAAGGCCAGCAACGGCACCGATGCTCAGGCGGGGGTGAGTACGGGTGAGGCGGTGGAAAGCCATGGGCGCTCGCAGGCAGGACGTGTGAACTCACTCTAGACCACAGCGGCCGGCGGTTCGATCAATTGGCCGGGTTACGGTAACATTGCCTGCCTTCGCTTTGATTCGCTTCAGGATTCGTTGTTGTGTCCAGCCTTCCCCACAACCCGTTGTTGCAATACCTGGCCCGGCTGGCACCCTCCAGCCAGCAGACCATGCGTTACATCCTCCAGGATGCCGCCGACCGCCTCGGTTTCGTCGACTGCAACCTCGTCGATGTACCCTGGCACCGGCTTGAGCCTGGCCATGTGATTGGCCTGGTCGCGGCATTGCGCGCCGATGGCTATGCACCTAACAGCTCATCGCTGTATGTAAATGCCGTGCGCGGGGTGATGAACGAGGCATGGCGCCAAGGCCTGATCGACCACGAGCAACTGTTGCGCATCCGCGAGGTCAAGCCGGCGTCTGGCAGCCGCCTGCCGCCCGGGCGCAACCTGCGGCGCAGCCTGATTCGCGAACTGATGGACCTGTGCGAGGCCGACCCGCGGCCGCAGGGCGTGCGTGATGCGGCGATCATCGCCTTGCTCTACGGCACCGGCATGCGCAAGTCGGAATCGGTGGATATCGACCTCGACCAGGTCGACTTCGAGGCGCGCAGCCTGCAGGTCACCGGCAAGGGTAACCGGCAGCTGATCAAGTACGCCCCGGCCTGGGCATTCGAAAAGCTGCAGGCCTGGCTGGACCTGCGCCGGCAGGCGCTACCCGAGGGCGCGTCGGACGACCCGTTCCTGTTCAACCGCATTCGCCGTGGCAACCACATTACCCGCGCACGTATCACCAAGCATGCGATCTACTACATTGCCCGCCAGCGCGGCGCTCAGGTGGGGGTGAAGATCATGCCCCATGATTTTCGCCGGGCGTTCATCACCCGGGTGATCGAAGAGCATGACCTGTCGATTGCGCAGAAGCTGGCACATCATGCCAACATCCAGACCACTGCCAGTTATGACCGGCGCGATGACAACGAGCGGCGGCGGGCGGTGGACCGGTTCGACTACTGAGGTCAGTGAATGCTCGAAGCCAGGTCGAAGATCGGCATGTACATCAGGATCACGATCCCGCCGATCAGCAGCCCGATGAAGGTCATCAGCAGCGGCTCGAACAGTTTCACGAACCACTCCACCCAGCGGCCGATTTCCTGATCATGGAAATCCGCGCAGCGTTCGAGCATCTCCCCCAGGTTCCCCGATTGTTCCCCCGCCCGCAGCAACCGCAGCGACACGGGGGTAACCAGTTGGCCAGCCTCCAGTGCGTCCGACAACGGCAGCCCTTCACCTACGCGTCGGCTGGCCTGTTCCAGGCCTTGCGCCGAAGCGCTGCCAAGCAGCCCGTGGGCCATGCCCATGGCGGTGAGAATCGGGATGCCGCCCTGCAGCAGGATCCCAAGCGAGCGATAGAACCGCGCCAGTTCATACATCACCAGGCGCTGATGCAAGGCTGGCAACCGTCTCAGTTGCCGTGATGCACAGCGCCGTACCAGTGGGTTGCGGCGCAGAACCACCAATGTACCGATGCCGCCCGCAACCGCCAGTGCCAGCGGCAACTGCTGGGCATGCAGGAACAGGCCGACATCCATCAGCACCCGCGATAACCAGGGCAGTTCGCTACCCATGCCCTCGAACACCAGGCTGAAGCGCGGCACCACATAGCCGAGCAGGAACAGCACCACGCCACCACCCACCAGCAACAGCAACAACGGGTAGACCGAAGCGCCCACCAGCTTCTGCCGGACCAGGTCCAGGCGCTGGCGGTAGCCGATGTAGCGGGCCAGGGCATCGCCCAGCGCGCCGGTACGTTCGCTGGACTGCACCAGTGCCACATACAGCGGCGGGAAGACTCGCGGCTGCTGTGCCAGTGACTGGGACAGCGAGCGGCCTTCATAGAGCTGGCGCACCAGCTCCGTCAGGACCTTGCGGGTGGCCCCGACGGGGGACTTTTCCGCCAGGCTCTCCAGGGCATCGATCAGTGGCAGGCCGGCGTGCAGCAGGGTGGTCAGTTCCTGGCTGAACAGCACCAGGTCGAAACTCGCCGCGCGGCGCCAGCCCAGGCCTCGCAGGGTTTTGCCCTGGCCGCGCACGCTGACCACCCGCAGCCCTTGGTGCTCGGCCTGGCGACGCGCGTGTTCGGCGTCCTCGGCGTCGATCTGTATCTGCACAATGCCCTGTCTGCCCAGGGCCTTGAGGCTATAGCGCATGGCCGTTCTCCTCATTGCCAGCTGGTGATTTCAGCGTTTTCGCCATCGCCGCCGGGTTGGCCGTCCTTGCCCATCGACAGCAGGTCGTACTCACCGCCGTTTTCGCCGGGCTGGCGGTAGATGTAAGGGCGGCCCCATGGGTCTTGCGGCACGGCCTTCTGCAGGTAGGGCCCCGACCAGCGCGCCTCGCCACTGGGGGCGGTGACCAGCGCCTGCAGGCCCTGCTCACTGTTGGGGTAATGGCCCACTTCCAGGCGGTACAGGTCCAAGGCCTTGCCCAAGCCTTCGATCTGCGCCTTGGCCACCTTGGCTTCCGAGCGGCCGAGCTGGCTGAAGTACTTGGGCGCGACGATGCCGGCCAACAAACCGAGCACCACCAGGACCACCAGGAGTTCAAGCAGGGTGAAGCCACGTTGGGGGTTGGATCTGCGCTGCATGGTGAAGCCCTCCGCTGCATGGGGACACGCGTTTCCAAGCCACATGCAACAGCCGTGCACGTCTGCCTCGGGGCCTTGCGCCATGCGCCATGGCAAGCGGCATGGTGCTTGCGTCGTAGGACAAAAGCCCGGGTTTTCCGGGGCATTTCCCCCATATCGGGGGAGAGCACGGCGGGGAGGCGACCGACATGCGAGTGGTGATCCTGGTAGTGACCTGGCTGGTGGCGGCAACCGCCCAGGCCGACATGTACATTTCAGTCGATGCCAATGGCAGCTATGTACTGAGCAACGTCCATCGGCCAGGACGCCACTACGAACGGGTAATCAGCGAACCCCTTGCCCAGGCTGGCCCGGCCGGCGCGCAGTTGGTCACCGGGCGACCTTACGCCGAACTGGTGGCGGCGGCGGCCCGCGATTACGATGTGCCGCTGGCGCTGCTGCATGCGCTGATCAAGGCAGAATCTGGCTACAACCCAAAGGCCCGTTCGGCGGCTGGGGCGGTGGGGCTGATGCAACTGATGCCAGACACGGCCAAGGAGATGGGCGTGGAAGACCTCCTTGACCCCGAAGACAACGTGCAGGGTGGGGCGCGTTACCTCAAACGCATGCTGACCCTGTTCGACAATGACATCACCCTGGCCGTGGCCGCCTACAATGCAGGCCCGGATGCCGTGCGGCGGCGCGGTGCGGTACCGCCGTTCGCCGAAACCCGCCGTTATGTGCCGAACGTGTTGCGCGAGTACCGCAAGCTGCAGGGGCTGGCCGATGATTCGCCACTTTGAACGGGCCTTGCGTCGCGAAAGTGGCGCAACTCGTCCGCAATCAGCGCCATGGTTACCCAACTCTGGGCTATAACCTTTCAACAGGTGCCCTGCAGTGGAGTCCGTCATGGACATCGCCCCCCGTTCCGAAGCAATCGAGGCACCCGCAGGCAATGAAGCCGCAGCGCCGCGCAGGCCGTTCAACCTGCTGCGCTGGTATGCCTGGGTGAGCCTGGCGATCATCCTCTCGGTGGCGGCAGGCCTTGGGCTTATTTCCAGCCGGTTCATCATCGATGAGAGCATCGAGCGCGACGCCCTGCTTACGGCGCAGTTCATCACTTCGATCGCCGACGCCGAAGTGCGCCACGTGTCGATCCCCAATGTGCGCACCATGGGTGAACTGCTCGACCCACGCACCGACCGCACGGCCATGCCCGACGTCGACCCGGAGGCGCGGCGCAAGGCCCGTGGTGAGTTCCTTGACCATATCGCACACCTGCCGGACATGCTCCTGGCCAATATCTATGCCCCGGACCACACGGTGATCTGGTCGACCAACCCGGCGTTGATGGGCAAGCTGATCGAAGTTGATGACGACCTGGACCGCGCTTTCGAGTACAAGATGCGGGTTTCGGCCAGCTACCACAATTTCGAGCAGGCACGTGCTGAACGGAAGTTCGTGACCCCGCCAGAACAGCTGTTCATCGAAAACTACATCCCCTTGTTCGATGCCGATGGCGATACCGTCACGGCGATGGTGGAAATCTACAAGGAGCCCCACGACCTGATCGTGCGCATCGAGCATGGCCTGATTCTTATCTGGCTGGCCATCACCATCGGTGCGGCACTGGTCTACATCGGCCTGTACGGCATCATGCGCCGCGCTGCGCGGTTGATGGCGGTGCAGCAGAAACGCCTGATCAACAGTGAAACCTATGTGGCCCTTGGCGAGGTGTCCTCGGCGGTGGCCCACAGCCTGCGCAATCCGTTGGCCAGCATCCGCTCCAGCGCCGAACTGGCTCAGGCCTTCGATGAAGGCCCGGCGCAACGCAACATCAACGACATCATCAGCCAGGTCGACCGCATGTCGCATTGGATTCGCCAACTGCTGCAATCCTTGCGGCCGCTGAATGATGAAGCGGTGCCGGTCGACTTGCTCCAGGTGCTGCAGGAAAGCCTGCAGAGTTATGCCGTGTCGTTCACGCGCAGCGGGGTAACCCTGGATGTGCAACCGATACCGCCAGTGCAGGTACTTGGCCACCCAGCGTTGCTCGGGCAGATCTTCAACAGCCTGATCGCCAATGCCATGGAGTCGATGGAGCAGGGTGGGCGGTTGCGTATCGAAGTGGTCAAGCGCGACCGCCGCAGCTTGACCTTGCGCCTTGCCGATAGCGGCAAGGGCATGAACGAACAGCAGCAGCGTTTGGCGTTCAGGCCATTTTTCAGTACCAAGCAAGGCGGGCTGGGTGTGGGGCTGGTACTGGTCAAGCGGATCATGGAGCGTTTTGGCGGTTCAGTTCGGTTGAGTAGCAGCGAAGGCCATGGCACGCGGGTCTCGCTCAGTTTTCGGTTGGTGAATTCATCACAAAATACGTAGTGCTATTAGTGTAAGCATCTGAAAAATAAATATTTAATGGTTTTTGGGTAAACGCCACCCACATGTGGGGGGTCATCCTCTACTGGAAATCATAAATAGCTCATAACGTATTGATTTATATTGATTTGACCATTGGTTTCCCGTACTGGCTGGCTTCTTGCAGGTTCTTGAAGCAGGTAACGCGCGGCAAATGGCGGCAACAGCTGCCCTGGTGAGGTGCTATCAATCTGCTACTGTCGGTAGCAGTACGATGACCACCTTATGAACGGACTCCCTGCACGGGAACGACGCGATGCAGATGCTGGATGAAGAGGTTCCGGTAAAACCCGCCGCACTGCCCGGCAGCAGTGGGCTGGCCGCGCCGCTTCGCGAGTTCAACCTGCTGCGCTGGTTCTCGGTGATCAGCCTGATGATTATCGCTTCGGTGGCTGGCGGCCTGGGCTACGTCTCAACCCGCTTCGTGGTGCGCGACAGTGTCGAGCGCGATGCCATGCTCACCGCCCAGTTCATCCAGTCGATGGCCCTGGCCGAAGTGCGCCATTCGCAGCTGCCGCCCGGCACCACCATGGGCGAACTGCTCAACCCGCGCCTGGATGAACAGCACCTGCAAGTGAGCCCGGCCCTGGCCGAGTCGACCCGGGTCGAGTTTCTCGACCACGTCGAACACTTGCCGGATATCTTGCTGGCCAACGCCTATGCCCGTGACCGCACCATCGTCTGGTCCACCAACCCCGAGCTGATCGGCAAGCGCATTGAAGCCGACGGCGACCTGAACCGCGCCTTTCGCTCACGCAAGGCGGTATCGGCCAGTTACCACAAAGCCGCAGACGACCGCGAAGAGCAGAAGTTCCTGCGCGAGCCCAATTACCTGTTCATCGAAAATTACATCCCCTTGTTCGACAGCCAGGGCGAGCAGGTCATGGCCATGGTCGAGATCTACAAGGAGCCGCAGGATCTGGTGCGCCGTATCCAGCGCGGTTACGTTTTGATCTGGGCCTCGACCTTGGTGGGCGGGGCGCTGATCTACTTCGGCCTGTTCTGGATCGTGCGCCGCGCCGCCTACATGCTGCAGCAGCAACAAGATCGGCTGGTGGCCAGCGAAACCTATGTGGCACTGGGCGAGATGTCTTCGGCAGTGGCTCATAGCTTGCGCAACCCGCTGGCCAATATCCGCTCCAGCGCCGAGCTGGCGGAAGGAATTGCCAGCCCGCCGGCGCAGAAGAACATCAACGACATCATCACCCAGGTCGACCGCATGTCGCGCTGGGTACGGGAGCTGCTAGTGTCGCTGCGCCCGACCAGCGATTGTGCCGAGGCGGTGGACCTGGTGGCGGCCATCGAAGATACCCACCTGGCCTTTGCCCAGCAGATCGAGCGCAATGGCGTACGTTTCAGCTTCGAAGGCCCACAGGCGCAGTGGGTGGCCAGCCAGCCCCTGCAGCTGACGCAGATCCTCAACAGCCTGTTTTCCAATGCACTTGAAGCCATGCCCAAGGGCGGCGTCCTGCATGCGCAGGTCTGCGCGCTGGATGGCGAGCGCGCGCAACTGCTGCTCAGCGATACTGGCAAGGGCATGAGTCAGCTACAGGAAAGAATGGTGTTCAAGCCTTTTTACACCACCAAGCAAGGCGGCCTTGGCGTAGGCCTGGCCCTGGTCAAACGGATCATGGAGCGTTTTGGCGGCTCGGTCAGCCTGAGCAGCCGAGAAGAGGAAGGAACCCGCGTCAGCCTCACTTTCAATATCGCAGCGGGAGGGGACCATGGAGCACAGCATCCTGGTAGTTGAGGATGACGAAATCCTCGGCGACAACATTCGCACCTATCTGAGCCTCAAGGGCTTCGAGGTGACGCTCTGCCACAGTGCGGAACTGGCGCTGGAGCAGATCAAGCGGGTCCAGCCCGATGCGGTACTGACCGACAACTCGCTGCCCGGCATGAGCGGGCACGACCTGCTGCGCACCTTGGTGTCGCAGGCGCCGGACCTGAAGGTAATCATGATGACCGGCTACGGCAATGTCGAAGACGCCGTGCAGGCCATGAAGGAGGGCGCGTTCCATTACCTGACCAAACCGGTGGTGCTGGCCGAGCTCAAGCTGACCCTGGAGAAGGCCCTGGCTGCCGAGCGCATGGAACGCACCCTGTCGTTCTACCAGGAACGCGAGGCGCAGAAGTCTGGGTTGCAGGCGCTGATCGGTGAGTCGCCGGTGATGCTGACCCTCAAGCACACCCTGCAGCAAGTGCTCGACGCCGAGCGGCGCATGGCCATGGACGACCTGCCACCGGTGTTGGTCGAAGGTGAGACCGGTACCGGCAAGGAACTGGTTGCCCGCGCGCTGCATTTCGACGGCTCGCGCAGCAAAGGGCCGTTCATCGAGTTCAACTGTGCCTCGATCCCGGCCAACCTGCTTGAGGCCGAGCTGTTCGGCCACGAGAAGGGCGCGTTCACCGACGCCAAGGAGCGCCGCGTAGGCCTGGTGGAAGCGGCCGATGGGGGCACGCTGTTCCTCGACGAGATCGGCGAGATGGACCTGGTGCTACAGGCCAAGCTGCTCAAGTTGCTGGAAGATCGCAGCATCCGCCGCATCGGTGCGGTCAAGGAACGCAAGGTCGACCTGCGGGTGATCAGCGCCACCAACTGCAACCTCGAACTGATGGTGCAGCAAGGCAAGTTCCGCCGTGACTTGTTCTTCCGCTTGCGCATCATCGCCCTGAAAGTGCCGCGTCTGTATGCCCGCGGCCCGGATGTGCTGCTGTTGGCCCGGCATTTCCTGGCGCACCACGGGCGCCGTTACGGCAAGCCGAACCTGCGCTTCAGTGCCGAGGCCGAAGCCTTGATGTTGAGCTACAGCTGGCCGGGCAATGTGCGTGAACTGCGCAACATGCTGGAGCAGACCGTGCTGCTGGCGCCCAATGAGGTGGTGCAGGCGCATCAGCTGAACCTGTGCACATCCTTGATCGACGAGCCGCTGGTAGCTCAGCCCACCGCGACCGTTTACGAAATGCCAAGGCATGAGCCGGAGCCCGGCACCAGCCTGCCGGACATGGAGCGGGACCTTGTGTGCAAGACATTGGACCGTACCGACTGGAATGTCACCAAGTCGGCACGCATGCTCGGTCTGTCGCGGGACATGCTGCGGTATCGTATCGAGAAGCTGGGGCTTACCCGGCCTGACAAACGCCAGTGGTAGACGCCTCACGATCAACCTGTGGGAGCGGGTTTACACGCAAAGGCGATGGTGGATTCACCGACGCTTTCGCGGGTAAACCCGCTCCTACAGGTTGATTCGTTTGGCTGGCGTTCAAAGGGGATTAACGCTGGCTACCGTTGCTTCCATTGGCGCCTTGGCCCCCGGTTCCTTCCGAGCCGCTGCCATCCATCCCTGGCAAGTCACGGTTGTCATTCTGCCTGGCCGGGGGGCTCTCTGGGTCATTGCCCTGGATACGCGGGTCGGTATCCCTGGGCATGGGTTTCTCGATTGGGTTCAGGGTACTGTCGACACCCGGCTGCGGCGCCGGGTTGTGCGGGTCATCGGGGTAGGTCGGCCCGGTGCCGACCGCCAGGGCCAATGGCGAGGTGAGCAGGGCAATCAGCAGCAGGGCTGAACGGTTCATGGCAGGCTCCTTTGCGTAGGGTAGGGCTCATATCTGTGTTGGGCCCTACCCGAGGTGCTCAGGTGCCATGATCCCGATCAACGGTCACACCACCGTCGACAGCGCCATGATGAAGATGATGCCGACGATCGACAGGATCGTCTCCATCATGCTCCAGGTCTTGAAGGTTTCCGCCACGGTCATGTTGAAGTACTGCTTCACCAGCCAGAAGCCGGCATCGTTGACGTGGGACAGGATCAGCGAGCCGGCACCGGTGGCCAGCACCAGCAGTTCACGGTTGACCCCAGGCACCAGGTCGATCACCGGGGCGACGATGCCAGCACCGGTAATGGTCGCCACAGTCGCCGAACCTGTGGCGATACGGATCACCGCAGCCACCAGCCAGGCCAGCATGATCGGTGAAATCTCTGCCTGCACGGCCATCTGCCCGATCACGTTGCCCACGCCGGTATCCACCAGCATCTGCTTGAAGCCGCCACCGGCACCGACGATCAGCACGATTGCCGCCGTCGGGGCCAGGCTCTGGTCGAGCATCTTCATGATCTGCTGGCGGCTGAAGCCACGGGCCGAGCCGAAGGTGTAGAAGGCCAGCAACAGGGCCGCGAGCAGGGCAGTGATCGGGTGGCCGATCAGGTCCATCCACTGGCGCAAGATGTGCTCGGCCGGTAGTACCACGTCGGCGAAGGTCTTGAGCAGCATCAGCGCCACGGGTAGCAGCACGGTGACCAGGGTGATGGTGAAGCTGGGCAGGTTGCTCTGGTCCGACTCCTTGGCAATCTGGTCCATCAGCTCCTGCGACGGGTTACCGGGGATGTACCGGGCAATGAAGTTGCCGAACAGCGGGCCGGCGATAATTGCCGTGGGCAACGCGACCAGCAAGCCATAGAAGATGGTCTTGCCGATATCGGCATGGAAGATGCCGATGGCCAGCAGCGGGCCCGGGTGTGGCGGGACCAGGCCATGCACCACGGAAAGGCCGGCCAGCAGCGGGATGCCGATCTTGATCAGCGACACCCCGGAACGCCGGGCGACGATGAACACCAGCGGAATCAGCAGCACGAAGCCGATCTCGAAGAACAGCGGGATGCCCACCAGGAAGGCGGCGAACATCATTGCCCAGTGCACGTTCTTCTTGCCGAAGGCGCGAATCAGGGTTTGCGCGATCTGGTCGGCGCCACCGGAGTCGGCCATCAGCTTGCCAAGCATCGTCCCCAGGGCGAGGACGATACCGACGAAGCCGAGCACCCCGCCAAAACCGTCCTGGAACGATTTCATGACCTTGGCCACTGGCATGCCGGAGGTCAGGCCGAGGAAACCCGCGGCCAGGGTGAGGGCGACGAAGGGGTGGACCTTGAAATAGGTGATCAGCAAGATCAGCCCGACGATGGTGACCAGCGCGTCGAGCAGCAGGTAGGTATCTGTAGCCAGTCCGAACATGGTTTTGATGCCTCGGTCTTATCGTTGTTTTTGGCGTAGCGTTTATGGAACTTTCGCCGCCTTCAGGCGTCGAGACAGCGCTGTCTTTGGTGAGCCGGAAAAACCGCCGGTTCAGGCAGTCCGCGCCAGGTTCCGCTCACCGCAGGGCTTTAGCCAGGCGTCTACCGTTTCGGCGAGTACCGCAATGGGTTGAGTGGCGTCCAGCGGCAAGGTCAGGGGTTCGCCATGGGGCGCCTCGAGGGCGGCGAACTGGCTGTCGATCAGGCTGGCCGGCATGAAGTGGCCAGGGCGGGCGAGCACGCGCTTTTCTGCTTCGGCGGGGGTGAGCTCGAGGAATACGAACACCAGCTCCGGCATTGCCGCGCGCAGGGTGTCGCGGTAACGCCGCTTGAGCGCCGAGCAGGTGAGGATCGGCCGTTCGCCAGACTTCACCGTCGCTTGCAGTTCCTGGCCCAGGCGCACCAGCCAGCCGGCACGGTCAGCGTCGTCCAGAGGGATGCCAGCGCTCATCTTGCGGATGTTCTCGGCAGGGTGAAAGGCGTCGCCTTCGATCAGGCGACCGCCGCTTCGCTTGGCAATGGCATCACCGACGCAGCTTTTGCCGCAACCGGCCACGCCCATCACCACGATGGCGGACAGGGGAGAATTCATCAGTACCTCCTGCGGGGTGAGATAGCGCTGTCTCGTCGCTGACGAAACGCCACCTCCCCGGTGTTATTGGTCTTGTCCTTACGCAGTATGGACGCTTGGCAGAGCGCTGTAGTGGCCACTACCAAAGATTACATTGCCTGCGTCCTGAGACAGCGCTACCTTAGTGGCCGTTCCCCATTCCTGCAAGTAGTAAAATTACAACATCCATGACCCGCACAGGCTCCCGCACCACAGGTCGTCCCACCCTGGCAGAAGTCGCCAGGCTTTCCGGGGTTTCCCCGATCACCGCTTCGCGCGCCTTGCGCGGGGTCAGCACGGTTGCCCCGGAACTGGTGGAAAAGGTCATGGCCGCCGCCGCGTCCCTGGGCTACGTCGCCAACCATGCAGCCAGGGCGCTGGCGTCGGCGCGCAGCCAATCGGTAGTGGTGCTGATCCCGTCGTTGTCCAACCAACTGTTCATCGACACCCTGGAGGCCATCCACGAGGTGATGCGCCCGCGTGGGCTCGAAGTACTGATTGGTAACTATCACTACGATATCGACGAAGAAGAAAACCTGATCCGCAATTATCTGGCCTATCAGCCTTGCGGCATGCTGCTGACCGGCTTTGACCGCAGCGACGCGTCGCGGCAGATGCTGGCAGCCAGCGGCGTGCCCTGCGTGCACATGATGGAGCTGGGCGGTGATGCTGGCGCGTTGTCGGTGGGCTTTTCCCAACAGCAGGCCGGCCGGGCCGCCGCAGCGCACCTGATTGCGCGTGGCCGGCGGCGCCTTGCGTTCATTGCCGCGCAGCTCGACCCACGTGTGATGCAGCGTGCCGAAGGCTTCCGCCAGGCCCTTGCCGAAGCCGGCATGCTGGCCAGCGAGCTGGAGATCCTCGCACCGCAACCGTCGTCCATTGCATTGGGCAGCGAACTGTTCAGCCAGCTATTGGCCCAGGCCCCCGATGTGGATGGCATCTTCTTCTGTAACGACGACCTTGCCCAGGGCGCGGTGTTGCAGGCGTTGCGCCAAGGCATCGAGGTGCCGCGCCAGGTGGCAATGGTTGGGTTCAACGACTTGCCTGCCTCGGCGCACATGGTGCCGCGCCTTACTTCTATTCGCACCCCAAGGGCAGCCGTTGGTCGGGGCGCAGCACAGGCATTGCTGGCACTGCTCGATGGCAAGCGAGTGGCAACCGAGCAGCAAGACCTTGGCTTTGAACTGATGGTGCGCGAGAGCTCATGAGGTTTTTCAGGACCTGCCTGTAACTGGTTAATCAGAAAGTGATATCAACTGGCTTGCACGGCAAAAATGCCGATCTATGCTCAGGAAAATCCGAGCATCGAGGATCCTGGCACCATGTTCGATTTCCACCGCAAGTCTGACCTGATCGAGATTCAGCGCACCCACAAGGCCCTGGCCGAAGCCCAGGCGAAGCTCGCGGCCATAAGCCGCTGCATGGCGATGATCGAGTTCGCCCCTGACGGCACCATCCTCGATGCCAATGCCCAGTTCTGCCAGGCCATGGGCTACAACGTTGATGAACTGCGTGGCAAGCACCACCGCCTGTTCTGCGACCCCGGCTATGCCAAGAGTGCCGAGTACCAGCAACTGTGGCAGGAACTGGGCCAAGGCAAGGCCATCAGCGGCACCTTCGAACGCGTCGACAAGGCTGGCCGTGAAGTCTGGCTGGAGGCCAGCTACATGCCGGTGGTGAACGAGCAACAGCAGGTTACCAGTGTGATCAAGGTGGCGGCCGACATCAGCCAGCGGGTGAAGGACGAACATGAAAGCGAAAGCCTGCTCAAGGCCATTGGTCGCTCCATGGCCGTGGTCGAGTTCACCCCGCAAGGGCGGGTGATCAAAGCCAACCGCAACTTCCTCCAGACAATGGGCTACTCCCTCGAAGAAGTGCAGGGCCGTCACCATGGGCTGTTCTGCTTGCCCCATGAGCGCGAATCCAGCGCGTACCGCGAGTTCTGGGCGTCTCTCAATCGCGGCGAGTATCACTCGCACCGCTTCGAACGGGTCAACAAGCAGGGCCAGACAATTTATCTGGAGGCCTCGTACAACCCGATCTTCGACAGCAAGGGCCGCCTGTACAAGGTGGTCAAGTTTGCCAGCGACATCACCGCGCAGGTCAGCACCCAGCAGAGCGCCGCTGATGCAGCCCACGCCAGCTCGGTGCAGACCGATGCCTGCGCCCGCAAGGGTACCGAGGTGGTGCAGCAGACCGTGGCGGTGATCGAGCAGATTTCCCAGGAACTCAATGATGCCGCGCGCAGCATCGATGCGGTGAGCAAGCAATCGGATGTGATCGGGCAGATCGTGCTGACTATCCGTGGTATCGCCGACCAGACCAACCTGCTGGCCTTGAACGCGGCCATCGAGGCGGCCCGGGCCGGTGAGCATGGCCGCGGCTTTGCCGTGGTTGCCGATGAAGTACGCAGCCTGGCGGCGCGCACCAGCAAGGCGACGCTGGAGATCGTCGATGTGGTGCGGCAGAACCACGACCTGTCGCTGACCGCCGTGGCCAGCATGCAGTCGAGCCTGTCACGTACCGGGCGGGGCGTTGAGCTGGCCAACGAGGCGGGGACGGTGATCATGGAAATCCAGCAGGGCTCCCGCCACGTGGTCGACGCCATCAGCCAGATCAGCTCGACGCTGCAATTGCACTGAGGGAATCGCCCAGCTCCCTCAGCAAGGCCTGCAGGCTCGCTTCCAGCTGCAGGCGCAATGCCTCCGTCGGCAGCCCCTGGGCGTGTGCCTGTTCGATGGCTTCGCAATCCTTGACCACGCCACGTACCCGCAGCATCTTGGCGCCCCCTTTTATACGGTGGGCAAGGGCACGCAATGCCTCGTGGTCGCTGGCGGGGCCAAGCGCTTGCAGGGCGGCCAAGTCTTGCTGGGCACTGTGTGTCAGTTGTTCGAGCAGGCGCCTGGTCAACTGCTGGTCGTCCTGGGTCAGGTGCCGCAGTTCGTTGAGGTCGAAGCCGCTTGCGTTGGGGGCTGACGCCGGCGCGCTGGTTCGCAGGTGCGGCAGGTGAGCATTCAGTGTGCGCAGCCCGATGGGCTTGAACAGGCAGTCGTCCATGCCGCTTTCCAGGCAGCGTTGACGCTCTTCGGCCTGGGCATTGGCTGTCACTCCGAGAATGCTGCAGGCGGGCTGCCCGCTGGCTTGCTCCAGCTGGCGCAGCCTGCGGGCCAGCTCATGGCCGTCCATCACCGGCATGCTGCAGTCGGTGATGACCAGATCGAATGTGTGCGCTTGCCACAAGGCCAGGGCAATTTCGCCATTTTCGGCCAGCGTCACCTGGTGGCCGAGGCTGTTGAGCTGCTTTTCCAGCAGCATCAGGTTGGCAGGGTAGTCATCGACCACCAGCACATTCAGTTGCCCGCTGACGGCTTCGTCGTCGTCCTGGTTGAGCTCCACCGGTGCGGCTGGCGCGCTCGGTACAAGCTGCAACTGGACGCGCACGCGGGTGCCGACGCCTTCCACGCTTTGCAGGTCGAGCCTGCCGCCCATAAGCTCGGCCAACGTCCGGCTGATCACCAGGCCCAGGCCAGCGCCCTGGCTGGCCCGTGGGCCTGAGGCCTGGGTGAAGGTGTTGAACAGCCGCGCCTGATCCTGGGGGGCAATGCCGATGCCGGTGTCGCTCACGCCCAACTCTATCAGCACGGTTTCGCCTGCCGCCGAGGGTTTGAATGCAAGGCGCGCCACGACGTCGCCACGGTCAGTGAACTTGATCGCATTGCTCAGCAGGTTGGAAAGGATCTGCTTGATCCGCAACGGGTCGGCCAGGACCCAGAGTGGCTCGTCAGGCAGCTCGCTTTGCAGGTGCAGGCCCTTTATCCGTGCATTGCCCTCGAATACCCGCAGCGTGCTGCGTACCAGGTCGACCAGGTCGGTCGCTACAGGCTGGAGGGTCATGTGCCCGGTTTCGATGCGGGATATGTCGAGGATGTCGCCGATCAGCCCGAGCAGGCCGATGGCGGAGTCGTGAGCGGTTTGCAGGACCTGAGTGTCGCAACGGCCAGAGCGGTTGTCATTCAGTGCCAGCTCCAGCAAGCCGATCACCGCGTTCATGGGAGTACGTATCTCATGGCTCATGGTCGCCACGAACGCGCTTTTGGTCTTGCTGGCCTGTTCGGCTTCGTCCTTGGCTTGGCGCAGCTGCTCCAGCAACCCGCGGCTGAAGGCCAGTTGTGTCTGGAGCGCGCGTTGAGCTTCGGTGCGTTGGTGGATCAACTTGCGCAGGTAGCTGTTCCAGAACACCACGCCCGCCAGCAGCAGGGCTGACAGCACCAGCACTTGCAGTGTCAGTGTGCGGTAGTTGCGCCACGGGCTGTCACTGACCAAGGTGCTGGTGTGCCAGCGGTTTATCAACTGACCCAGCTCTTCTGGGGGAATACTGATCAGTGCCTTGTCGAGGATGGCCTGCAGTTGCGGCTGGTCAGGTGCCACGGCGAAGGCGGCGGCAGCTGGCTCGTCGTCCATGACACTGGCGATACGCAGTTGCCCCTTGAATACGTGGTTAGTGTAGTACGAGGCATTGATATAGCTGCTATAGGCGACGTCAGCATCGCCATTGGCCACTGCTTCCATCAGGCCAAGGGGGTTGTTGACCATGACCAGTTTCGCATGAGGAAAGCGGCGCATCACTTCGTCGCGCAAGTGGGAGCCATGCAGAAGGGCGATGCGCTGCGTATCGAGGTTTCCAGCTTGCAAGGGCGAGGGCGCCTGAATGCGGGTCACCAGCACGCGTGGGCTGACCAGATAGGGGCGGGTATAGCGCAGCTGCGTCGCGCGTTCTGTGCCATAGCCCAGTGCCCCGATCATCTGTGCCTCTCCGCGTGCAACTTGTTCGACCATCTGCTGCACGGTGTCTCGTTCGATGAATTCGAACTGCAAGCCGGTGCGCAGGGTAATTTGTTTGAGGAGGTCGACGGTAATCCCGTTGATATGCTGTTGGGCGTCGTTGAAGGTCAGCGGGGCAAGGGCGGTATCGACCAGCACGCTTATGGTCGGATGGCGGGCTATCCAGGTCAGCTCTTCGTCTGTCAGTGCCGACAGGTGACGCTCAAGCAACAAGCTGGTATTGCCGCTGCTCCAGCGGCGCAGGATATTCAGGCGTTCGCTTTCGGTGATCCTGGCCATGGCACTGTCGACCAAGCGGTGCAGCCGCACATTGTCATTGGCGAAAGCGAAGGCAAAGCTGGCGGGTGCCACCTGTGAAAAATGGTCGATCTTCATCGTGCCTTGGTAGCTTTTGCCAATCAGGTAGTCGGTACTTATGGCATCGCCCAGATAAGCGTCCGCCTCACCCAGCTCGACCGCTGCCAGGCCTGCCAGGGTCGAGCGATAGAGGCTCAGTTGTGCCTTGGGGTAGAGCGCGCGAACGGTCTCGCCCGGCAGGTAGTGGTCGACCATTGCCAAGCGTAAACCGGCCAGGTCGTTGCTCAGCTTCAGGGGTGTATCCTGACGCGTCACGATCACTGGCAGATCATCGGCGTAGGGCACGCTGAGACTGAGCTGGGCATCGGCTGCTTCGAAGCCATTGGAGCTGCCCAGCAAGTCGATCTTGCCTGTGCGCAATGCGTCGATCGCTTCGTGGCGGCTGCCGAACCGCCTGACTTCGATCGGGATGCCCAGCTGTTCGGCGATCAGCCCGGCATAGTCGGCACTGAGGCCTTCATAATCAGCCGGGCTGACGTTGATCTCGAACGGCGGGTAATCTGGCCGGGAGCTTCCCAGCAACAAGACGCCGCGCTGGCGCAGCCACTGGCGATCGGCTGCATCCAGTTGCAGGGGGGGCGCGGCACTGGTGGCGCGTGCCAGCAAATGCCGTGGTTCACTTTCGGCGAAGGCCATGAGCGGTAAGCAGGCCAGGGTGATGAACAGCGTCAGGCAGGCCAGGACACGCTCCATACTGCCCGGGTGTTCAGTTGACATGGTTGCGTTTGGCCAGATCAACCATTTCCACCAATGACTCGGTCTTGAGCTTTTCCATGATGCGACCACGGTAGGTGCTGATGGTCTTGGCGCTGAGGTTCATGCAGGCGCCGATGTTCTTGTTGTTTTCACCACGGCTCAGGCGCCGCAGCACTTCCATCTCGCGGTTGGACAGGCTGCTCAGGCGCTCAGGCTCGCTCTCCAGGGTGTTGCTGTTGACCGCCATCTGCGGAAAGGTGGAGTAGCCTTTGATCAGGGCCTTGAGGGCGAATACTACGGCGTCCAGATCCTCGCCTTTGGTGACAAATGCACCGATGCCGGCATCCAGGCAGCGGCGTACGTAAAGATCGGTGGCCTGCCCGGTCAGCACCATGATTTTCGGTGCTGGTTCCTGTTGTTGCAGGCGCTTGATGACCTCCATGCCATCCAGGCCGGGGAGCCCTATATCCAGCACCACCACATCGGGCCGCAAATCGCGCACCTTCTGCGCCACTTCACTGCCATTGTCGACTTCGCCGACGACACGGAAGCGCTCACGCTCAAGCAGTATGCGCAAGGAAAAACGGACGATGGCATGATCATCAACGATCAGCACTGTTGTCATGTCACTAACTCCTGTCGGAATGTGGTCGGCCCCCCGAAGCAATCAGGAGACGTCTGCAAGCTTTTTCTGCTGTGCGGCACGATACGACCATTCCAGATCCTAGGTAATGGCGAGTATAGATATGTTGAACAAGCAAGCCGGTATTGTAGAAATTTCCTACAAAAATGCCGTTACAGGCATCGCCAGAGGCGACGATACCTGTGCTGGGGGGAAGGTCAGGCGCAGGCCGGGTGTGGCTTGAGGACGCGCTGGGTCGAGGCGGGGTTGTTGCTCAAGGCCTGGCCCACCCGTGTTGGGCGGGCCAGCAGCTGGCCACTGCAATTCGGGCAGCGCCCCTGCAAGCGGCTGTGGGCGCAGTGGCGGCAGAAGGTACATTCGAAAGAGCAGATCATCGCATCCGGGCTATCGCCCGGCAGATCGGCATCACAGCATTCACAATTAGGGCGCAGCTCCAGCATGGGTATCCCTCCGGTCTGGTGGAATGTGCAGTCTGCTCCGCCCTTTGTCGCCTTTGCAATGCTACTCGCCGGGGCGGTACAGGTGGGCGTGGCCGGCGCGGTACAACGCCGACTCGGTGAACGGTGCATCGCCGAGCACATGGCCGACGAGGATCAGTGCGGTGCGTCGAAAGCCCTTGCTGGCAACCTGCTCGACGATATCGGCCAGCGTACCGCGCACCCAGTCCTGATCCGGCCAGGTGGCGCGATGAACCACTGCGATCGGGCAGTCGAGACCGTAGTGGGGCAGCAGTTCTTCGACGATGCGTGGCAGGTGCTTGACCCCGAGGTGAATGGCCAGGGTGCTGCCATGGCGGGCAAGGTCGCCGAGCTGTTCGCCTGCGGGCATGGGGGAGCTGTCGCCGTAGCGGGTGAGGATGACCGTCTGTGCCACTTGCGGCAGGGTCAGTTCGCAGCCAAGCAGCGCCGCACTGGCTGCGGTGGCTGTGACCCCGGGGACTATCTGGTAGTCGATGCCCAGTTCGCGCAGGTGGCGGATCTGCTCACCGATGGCGCCGTACAGGCTGGGGTCGCCACTGTGCACCCGGGCCACGTCCTGGCCCTTGGCATGGGCGGCGCGGAAGGCGTCGATGATCTGCTCAAGGTGAAGTTCGGCACTGTTGATGACCGTCCCGGCACGATGGCCTTCGAGCACCGCGGCGGGTACCAGGGAGCCTGCGTAGATGATCACCGGGCACTGGCGGATCAGGCGCTGGCCCTTGACCGTGATCAGTTCCGGATCGCCGGGGCCGGCGCCGATGAAGTAGACCGTCATGGCAAATCCTTGAATAGGTGAAAAATGCGATTATCTGCTGCAGGCCAGTGCCAGGGTAGCGGGGCCGAGCACCTGCCGGGCCACCTTGAGTGTGGCGCGAGCGTGACTGAGGCTGGCCAGGGCCAGTGCCGCGCTCTCGGCCACGCCCCAGCAGCCGCTGTGGGCATAGGCGACAGGGGAGCGGTGACTGAGTTGTGGCTCGAACGCCTGCAGTTGCCCGGCATCGAAAACCAGCAACGGCAGGGCGTGACGTGCGGCGAGTTGTTGCAGGCCTGGCTCATCGGCTTTGCCGGCGATGCTGGCAATGCCGTGAAGCGCTGAGGTGCTCAGGCCATGACGCTGCAGCACTTCCTGCAACAAGGTATCGAGAACCTCCACCGGGCAGCCCCGGCGGCAACCGAAGCCGGCGTACAACGCCGGCAGGGTTGGGTCGATAGCCATCAGGCGTGGCTGGAGCGGCGATACAGCCAGGCGCTGAGCAGGCCCAGGGCCACCCAGAACGCCGCGTTGGTCAGCCAGGAAGCGATCTTGAACTGATTTTCCAGCGCTTGCGGGGCCAGGCTTTCGTGGACCTCCGGCTGTGGCGCGCCGACCACGTGGGGCACTACCAGTAGTACCGCGCCCAGTGCCTTGAGCAACCCATGGCGGGCGAACACCAGCAATGCCAGGCCCAGTGCGGTGGCGGCTGCGGTGCCGATCCACCAGCTCTGGCGCTGACCGAGGTCGGCGGCGGCAGTGCCTGGCAGTTCTGGCGGCAAGCCCAGGGTCGGTGCCAGGCAGAACACGGCAAAGCCGGCCAGTCCCCACAGTGCGCCAGTGCTGGTGCGGCTCGGTTCACGCAGGCTGTAGAGGGCGGTGAGGATCAAGGCGAAGCCGACGGCAACCACCAGATTGCCGCCGGTGGTCGACAGGATGCGCTGCCAGCCATCCTCTGGCGACCAGGCTTCTTCGCTGTGGCTGTGGCCGGCGCTGGCTTCTTCGCCGTGGCTGTGGTGCTCGGCTGCGGGGGCGGCCGATTCGTAGGTTTCCGCCTGGAGGATCAGCGGTGCGACCCAGAAGCTTTGCAGCAGGGTCAGCAACAGGGCGGCGAGCAGGCCGCTGAACCCGGCAGTGCGGGCGATACGCTTGATCATGGCAGCCTCAGTGGCAAGGGAAGGCGGCGCTGTGGCGGGTGTCGTGCGCGGCGTTGTGCACGGCTTCGATATGCGAGAAGCCGGCAAAGTAGACCAGGCACAGGCCGAGCAGGCTGGCGCCGACGGCGATGACCATGCGCTGGCTGAGGGATACGGGGGTGGCGATGCTGTGTTTGGCGCTGGTGATGGGCATGACGCGATCCTCTGCTTTGCTTTTTGTAAGGGCATGGGACAGGCGCGGCAGCCCCGGGGGCGAGGCACCCGAGGGAATGCGACAGCGCCCGCCCACCGCGGGGTGTTCATGAACGCCAGGCCGGTCTCCGGGCTTGCGAGGAGGAGCAGGGCTCCTTGAAAAGCATCACCTTCCCATGCCGAACTGCGTGGCACAGTGGTCTGGATGCTTCGCTCGCTTACCGTTGCGGGGGCAGCACCGGATTTGCCCAGCCCTGGCGAGGGCCTGTGACGCACCGATTTCCCGTTTCACCCCCAAGGGGGGCACCTGACGCAAGGCGTAAGGAGAGCATGCGGCGCGAGTGGCGTCAAATGCTATGCATCCAGCAGGGGAGGATGCGTAGGGGCTGATAGGTGCTTGCCGATGGAATTGCAGTGTCTGTGAGAACGAGCGCCGCCCGCGCGGCGCATCGCGGATGAATCCGCTCCTACATCTGTTTCGGGCCAGTTATTCCTGCGGCCTTGGCGCGCGTACCCTTGGCGCATGGCTGGAAAAAGGGGTACGGCAACAGCGTCACCTTGGATATTGCAGGGAACAAACAAGCTGGACACCGGTGTATCCCCAGGACTGATTGGCCCGGAATAGATGTAGGAGCGGATTCATCCGCGATGCGCCGCGCGGGCGTCGCTCGATCGGATAGGCGCTGCAAGACCGTCGTTGAAAACCTACCCGCTCCAAGCCAATTTCCCCCCCCTCACCCCGAAGGGTGATGGCCTGTACCACTGCCCCATGCAAGAATTCCAACCACAACAACCCCGGCATGGGATCACGACAATGAGCAAAGACCGGCTGAAATCGCCCGACTGGTACGCGCAGATGGCCCGTGTCGTCGATGCTCAGGGCTCGCCCGGCTTTGTCGAGGCGCTGTTCGCCGCACTCAAGCTGATTGCGCCATGCCAGGCCATCACCGTGTTCCTCTACCCACGCAAAGGGTTGCCCTCGGCGTTGTTCGAAAAGGACGAGGAAGGCCCCTGGCTGCCAGAAGGCAACATCCACAAGTACCTCGAAGGCTACTACCTGCTGTGCCCGTTCTACCGCGCCTGCATGGACGGCATCGCCCCCGGTTGCTACCGCCTCAGCGACGTCGCCCCCGACCACTTCAAGCGCAGCGAGTACTACCTGGCGTTCTACCAGCACGCCCACCTGGAAGACGAGCTCAACTTCATCGTGCCGCTCGACGAACACCTGACCATCGCCGTGGCCCTGGCCAGCACCCGCCGCCTGGACCGTCAGCAGGTCAACGACCTCAAGTGCGTGGCACCGTGGGTCGTGGCCACCGTACGGCGGCAGTGGAGCCACCTCGACGTCGACGCCATCGGCGGGCGTTTCGAGAGCGCCCTGGGCCGGCAGATCAACGCCGCACTGAACAACTTCGGCTCCTCTTTGCTCACCGAGCGCGAGTGCCGCATCGCCCAGTACCTGCTGCGCGGCCACTCGACCCGTTCCCTGGCCGAGCGCCTGGGCATCAGCGAAGACACGGTCAAGACCCACCGCAAGAATCTGTACACCAAGCTCGATATCGCCAAGCAGTCCGAATTGTTTTCGCTGTTCATCGACTCGCTCGCCCAGGCTCAGGAAGGCCTGAGCAAAGACCCTCTGGAAAGCTACCTGCGAAGGCGCTGAACGCGCCGCTTCACCCCACCCGATTTTTACTGTCAGCGGTCTGGCAGGGACAACTGCACGCCGCGTTTTACCCTGGAGAACAACAATGAACGCACCGTTCCAAGCCAAGCTGCAAGCCCAGCGCAATACCCGTGACTACCAGGCCGGCGACGCCGCCCACCACATCCACGCCTTCCTCGACCAGAAGGCGCTGAACGCCGAAGGCCCGCGCGTGATCGTCGGTGGCGAGCGCCTGCACCTGTGGGACAGCGACGGCAAGCGCTACCTCGACGGCATGTCGGGCCTGTGGTGCACCCAGCTCGGCTACGGCCGCAAGGACCTGACTGCCGCCGCCGCCACGCAGATGGACCAGCTGGCCTACTACAACATGTTCTTCCACACCACCCACCCGGCGGTAATCGAACTGTCCGAGCTGTTGTTCAGCCTGCTGCCAGGCCACTACAGCCATGCCATCTACACCAACTCCGGCTCCGAGGCCAACGAGGTGCTGATCCGCACCGTGCGCCGCTATTGGCAGGTGGTTGGCCAGCCGAGCAAGAAGATCATGATCGGCCGCTGGAACGGCTACCACGGCTCGACCCTCGCAGCCACTGCGCTGGGCGGCATGAAATTCATGCATGAGATGGGCGGCATGATCCCGGATGTGGCGCACATCGACGAACCCTACTGGTACGCCGCAGGCGGTGACCTGACCCCGGCCGAGTTCGGTCGCCGTTGCGCCCTGCAGCTGGAAGAGAAGATCCTTGAACTGGGTGCCGAGAACGTCGCCGGCTTTATCGCCGAGCCGTTCCAGGGCGCGGGTGGCATGATTTTCCCGCCAGAAAGCTACTGGCCGGAAATCCAGCGCATCTGCCGCCAGTACGACGTGCTGCTGTGTGCCGACGAAGTGATCGGTGGTTTTGGCCGCACTGGCGAGTGGTTCGCCCATGAATACTTCGGCTTCGAGCCGGACACCCTGTCGATCGCCAAGGGCCTGACCTCAGGTTACGTGCCGATGGGCGGCCTGGTGCTGAGCAAGCGCATCGCCGAGGCACTGGTCGAGCGGGGCGGGGTGTTTGCCCACGGCCTGACCTATTCCGGGCACCCGGTTGCGGCAGCGGTGGCCATCGCCAACCTCAAGGCGCTGCGCGATGAAGGCATCGTGCGCCAGGTCAAGGAAGACACCGGCCCGTACTTGCAGCGCATCCTGCGCGAAGTGTTCGCCAACCACCCACTGATTGGCCAGGTGCAAGGCGCCGGCCTGGTGGCGGCGCTGCAGTTTGCCGAAGACAAGGGCAGCCGCAAACGCTATGCAAATGAAAACGACCTGGCCTGGCAGTGCCGCACTTATGGCTTCGAGGAAGGGGTGATCATTCGTTCGACCCTGGGGCGGATGATCATGGCGCCGGCCTTGGTGGCCAACCACAGCGAACTGGATGAGCTGGTGGAGAAAACCCGCATTGCGGTGGACCGTACCGCGCGCGGGTTGGGGATTCTCTGAGACAAAAAAACGGGGCCGCTGAGCGGCCCTTTCGCGGCTGAAGCCGCTCCTACAGGTATTGCGCCGTCTGTAGGAGCGGCTTTAGCCGCGAATGGGCCTCACGGACTGAACATCAGTGCGGGGCGCGGGGAATGGTCTTGAGCAGATCTTCCGGGCTGATATGGCCAACCACCTGGGCCACCGCGCTACCTGGCGTCGGCAGGTCGATGATGTGGTTTTTCATCTTGCCGATCACATGCATCTCGCACGGCTTGCAGTCGAACTTCAGGGTCAGCACTTCATCGCCCTGAATCAACTGCATCGGCGCCACCTTGGTACGTACGCCGGTCACGCCCTTGGCCTGCTTGGGGCACAGGTTGAACGAGAAGCGCAGGCAGTGCTTGGTGATCATCACCGGCACTTCGCCGTGCTCCTCGTGGGCTTCGTACGCCGCGTCGATCAGCTGCACGCCATGGCGGTGGTAGAAGTCGCGGGCCTTCTGGTTGTAGACGTTGGCCAGGAACGACAGGTGCGACTCCGGGTACACCGGTGCTGGCGTGGTCTCGGCCTTGCGCGCACCGCGCGGGTGAGCCTGCACACGGGCCGCGGTCAGCGCGTCGATGGCTTCACGGCGCAGGGCCTTGAGCTGCGAGTTGGGGATGAAGAACGCCTGCGGCGCATCCAGCTCGATGCTGTTGGCGTGGTACATCGTGGTGCCCAGCTGGCCGAGCAGGTCATGCAACTGGTCCAGTGCCTGCTGTGGCTTGTTGGCGACGCCGAACGGGCCGTCCAGGGCCACCTGCACGCTGACGCCTTCCTCACTGCTCACCGTCAGCATCAGGCGCTGTTCGCGCAGCACCGCATGCCATTCCACGCCGACCCGGCGCTCGGCCGAAGTGCGCAGCAGGGCCTGCTGCCAGTTATGGTCGAGGTTGCGCGACAGCGGGTGGTTCGGCCGCAGCTTGTGCAGGCCTTCCGGCATTTCGTTGGGTTCGACGCGGTAGCGATAGCGCTTCTGGCCGTCTTCCTCGAACTCGCCACGCGGCTCAGCGATGTTGGCGCGGAAACCCACCACCTCACGCTTGACCAGCACATTGAGGCCGTCGCCATTGGTCAGCGGCACTTCGGTGACCACCTGCAGGTCGCGCTTGCCGACTTTCTCCACAACGCCGACCGCAAGGCCGGTGAAGGTCGGCGAGTCGAAGGCGCCAATGTCGACCTTGCGGTCGGTGACGAAATAGTCGGTGCTGCCACGGTGGAAGGTCTTGTCCGGGTCGGGCAGGAAGAAGTGCTCGGTACGGCCGCTGGAGGCGCGGGCCAGTTCCGGGCGGCCTTCGAGGATGGCGTCCAGCTCCTTGCGGTAGTGGGCGGTGATGTTCTTCACATAGCCCATGTCCTTGTAGCGGCCTTCGATCTTGAACGAGCGCACGCCGGCATCGACCAGGTCGGCCAGGTTGGCGGTCTGGTTGTTGTCCTTCATCGACAGCAAGTGCTTCTCGAACGCCACCACGCGGCCTTGGTCGTCTTTCAGGGTATACGGTAGGCGGCAGGCCTGGGAGCAGTCACCGCGGTTGGCACTGCGCCCGGTCTGGGCGTGGGAGATATTGCACTGGCCGGAGAAGGCCACGCACAGCGCACCGTGGATGAAGAACTCGATGGCCGCGTCGGTTTCGCTGGCGATGGCGCGGATCTGCTGCAGGTTCAGCTCGCGCGCCAGTACCAGCTGGGAGAAGCCGGCCTGGTCGAGGAACTTGGCCCGTTCCAGGGTGCGGATATCGGTCTGGGTGCTGGCATGCAGCTCGATCGGCGGGATATCCAGCTCCATCACCCCCAGGTCCTGCACGATCAGCGCGTCGACGCCGGCGTCGTAGAGCTGGTGGATCAGCTTGCGCGCCGGTTCCAGCTCGTTGTCGTGGAGGATGGTGTTGATGGTGGTGAACACGCGTGCATGGTAGCGCCGGGCGAACTCGACCAGTTCGGCGATATCGCTGACTTCGTTGCAGGCGTTGTGGCGCGCGCCGAAGCTCGGGCCGCCAATGTAGATGGCATCAGCGCCGTGCAGGATCGCCTCGCGGGCGATGGCCACGTCGCGGGCAGGGCTGAGCAGTTCCAGTTGGTTCTTTGGAAGGGACATGTCGTTATAGGTTCGGGCTGTCACGGTTTAGTGCGGCATTGTAGCGGGGAATAGGGCGGGTGGCATCCTTGAGTGCCGAGAGGTGTGCTGGCTGTACCGGCCCTTTCGCGGCGGTTCGGCGCCCCGACAAGCCCGCTCCCACAGGTTCTCCATCAGCTCCAGGCCAGGTCAGGTCCCTGTGGGAGCGGGCATGCCCGCGAAAGGCTGCAGGGCAGCCCCTAAGCGGTCAGAACTGGTATTCCAGCCCCGCGCCGGCATACCAGGACCGGCCTGGCGCCGCCTCGTAATAGCGGCCATTGCCATCGCCGACAATCACCGAGCCCACATACTGGCGGTCGAGCAAGTTGTCCAGGCGCACCAGCTGGTGGAACGTCCACGGCCCGACATGCTGCTGGAACTGCGTGCGCCAGTTGAACACCGCATAACCCGGCGCCGCATGCTGGTCGTTGGTGTCCTCGACATACACCTTGCTGCGGTACTGCCCCTCAAGCCCCATGCTAATACCGTCGCGCGGCTTCCACACCAGCTCGCCGAACAGGCTGCTGCGCGGCACGCCCGGTAGCTGGTTGCCCTTGTCGATGGTTGCGGTGCCCTGGGTAAAGGCCTCGTCATAGGTGGCATCGAGCAGGGTATAGGCCAGGTTGGCCTGCCATTGCGCGTTCAGCTCGCGCTGCACGCTCAGCTCGAAGCCGCGGCGCAGGGTCTTGCCGGCGTTGCGGTAGCTGGTACGGCCATCGGTCGAAGCCGCGACCACGATCTCGTCCTTGGTACGGATTTCGAAGATCGCCGCGTTGATCCGCGTGCGTTCATCCGGGCGCATCTTCAGGCCCAGTTCGTACTGGGTACTGGTAGCCGGTTCCAGGCCGAAGTTGAAGCCTTCGAGTGCCCCGGGAGCGTAGGCCATCTCCGCCTGGGTCGGGGTTTCGAAGGCCTTGCCAGCGCTGATGTAGCCGTGCAGGTCCGGGGTAAAGGCATACATGACCGACAGGGTCGGTGTGGTGCGCTGGTAGTTCTTCGAGCCGCTGGCATCGCCGTTGGCCAGGAAGCGGTCGTCCACTTCCATTTCCATGCTGCTGTGGCGCAAGCCGGCATCCACGGTCCAGCGGTCCAGTTCCCAATGCGCCTGCACATAGGGGTCAAGGCTGGTGGCGGTGTCTTGTTCATCACGGCGCAGGTCGCCTTTCACGCCCAGGGCGTTACCGCTGAAGTTCTGGAAACCACGGCGGTCGTCGCGGCTGCGGTCGTAGTCGGCACCGAAAGTCAGCGTCAGGTTGCCGGGGGCGGCGCTGACCGGCTGGATCCAGCGCAGGGTGCCGCCGTGGAACTCGCGGTCGAAGTCGACCACGCCGCCGCCACGGTTGTTCGCAGGTGTGCCCTTGGGGATCGACAGGTACTGAATGACGCTGCGCTTGCCGGCATACAGGTTGAACTGCAGGGTCGCATCGCCGAAATAGCGCTCGTAGTTCATGCCCACCTGCTGGTGGTGGATGCTCTTGCGCGTGTTGTATTCCTCGGCGCGCGCCGCCACCGAGCGTGGGTCGTGCTTGTAGGCGTCCCAGGTCTGGCCGAGCGGGTCTTGCGTGCCGTTCTGCTCCAAGGTGCTGAAGATCAGTGCCAGGCGGCTGTCTGCGTCCGGTTTGACGTGCACCTTGGCGAAGGTCTGGTCGCGGCGGGCGGCACTGTGGTCGCGGTAGCCGTCGGTGTCCATGCGCGAGGCATCGACCAGAAAGCCGGCCTGCTCGCTGCCGCCTTCGCTGTAGACGTGGTTCTTGTTGAAGCCATCGCTGCCGAAGGTGGTTTCGGCGCCCACCTTGGGTGGGCCGGAGCCATCGCGGGAGAACATCTGGATCACGCCACCGGCATTGCTGCCGTAGATGGCAGACGCCGGGCCGCGCAGCACTTCGATGCGGTCCGCCACGTCCAGGTTCAACGAGGCCGCCTGGCCCTGGCCATCCGGGGTGCTGGCCGGGATACCGTCGCTGAGCAGCTTGATGCCACGGATGCCGAAGGCCGAGCGGGCGCCATAGCCACGCGAGGAAATCTGCAGGTCCTGGGCGTAGTTCTGGCGGTTCTGCACCACCAGGCCGGGTACGCGGTTGAGCGCCTCCGACAGGTTGACGCCCAGTTGGCCATCGGCGATCTGGTCGCGGTCGACGGTGTCGATGGAGTAGGGCAGGTCGAAGCTTGGGTTGGGCGTGTAGGTGCCGGTGACCACCACCGGTTCCAGCAGGTTGAAGGTGGTGGCGGTTTCGGCTTGGGCCAGCGGGCACAGGCCCAGGCCGGGCAGCAAGGCGATCAGGGCCTTGCGGCGAAAAGGGGGGTAATGCATGCAGCGTCCTGCTTTGAAGGTTGGAATCGCGGGGGCTGCAACGCAGCCCCAGGGGCCAACCACAGATCGAATCGGGTTAACGTTTGGCAGCCATCGCGGTGACTTCTACGCGCATCTCAGGGTAGGCCAGCGCTGCCACGCCAACTGCAGCACGCACCGGCCACGGTTTGCTGAAGAAGCGCTGGTAGACCTCGTTGAACGCGGCGCGGTCGGCCATGTCGGTCAGGTAGATGGTCAGGTGCATGACCCGGTCCATGCTGCTGCCGGCTTTTTCCAGCGCGTCTTTGAGGGCCTGCAGGGTGCTCTCGCTCTGCTGGGTGATGTCGGCGTCGAGATCGGCCGGAATCTGGGTAGTCACAAGGATGCCGTTGTATTCGGCGACGTCGGAGGAAATGGACTCGGCGTCGGAATCCGGTGTGAAGATGAGATCTGCCATGGGGGTTTGCCTTGCAACGGAAGGAAAGTGGCAAGCCTACGCGAGCAGGCCGCAAGGGTCGAGCCGTTGGGCCTCTATGCATTGAAATACCGCGCCCAGGCGGTCAGAATCGCCGCCGATTGTTGAGCAAGGGGCCGGAGTTGAACGAACAGACATTATCGATGCGCCTGGAGCGTGTGGCAGCGCATGTGCCGCAAGGCGCGCGCCTGGCCGATATCGGCTCGGACCACGGCTACCTGCCGGTGGCACTGGCGCTGCGTGGCGTGATCGAAGCCGGGGTGGCCGGTGAGGTGGCGCAGACGCCTTACGCGTCAGCGCAGCGCAATGTGCGCCGCAATGGCCTGAGCGAAACCGTCACCGTGCGCCTGGCCGACGGCCTGGAGGCCATCGAGCCCCACGACCGCATATCGGCCATCAGCCTGTGCGGCATGGGTGGCAAGACCATGTGCGAAATTCTAGAACGTGGCAAGGCGCGCCTGAACGGCAACGAGCGCCTGATCCTGCAGCCCAATGGCGATGAGCGCGAACTGCGCAGCTGGCTGATGCACAACGGCTACCGGATCGTCAGCGAAGAACTGCTGCGGGAAAACCGTTTCGACTACGAGATCATCGTGGCCGAACCCGACGAGGCGGTGGCCTACAGTGCCGAGGAGTTGTATTTCGGCCCAGTGCTGATGCGTGAGAAAAGCCCGGCGTTCCTGACCAAGTGGCAGCGTATGCTGGGTCAGAAACAGCAAAGCCTGGCCAACTTCGAGCGTGCCCGCGATGCCATCCCGCAGGAAAAACTGCGTGAGTTCGCTCGGCAGATTGGCTGGATCAACGCGGTACTGGCCTGACTCACTGCTGCGAGCAGTTGCCCATTTCGCGGTAGTCGATTTCGCGTTTCTGGCCTTTGTGGTCGACATACACCATGTGCGCGGTACCGACCTGGCAGTCGGCGGCGTTGCTGGCCGGGGTGATCGAGATGACCTTGGCCACATCCAGCGGCATACCGTACTCATAGTTGCTGGCGGTCGGCTGGCTGGCCGGCGTATCGGCGAAGGCGCCGAACGAGGCAAGGGCGGCAGACAGGGCGACAAAAGCGATAGAACGTTTCATGGCAGGCTCCTTTTCCAATGTTTTACCAATGATGTATTCATTGGTGATCCTCAATAAATGGGCTAAGTCGTGATAGATTCCTGCCTGGAACGTACGAATAAGATCGATCTAGGAGCCGAATCCCCATGGACATGCTGCACGCCATGCGTACCTTTGCCCGGGTAGTGGAGTGCGGCAGCTTTGCTGCAGCCGCCAATGCCCTCGACATTTCAGCGGCGCAGGTGTCGCGGATCGTCGCCGAGCTTGAGAACCAGCTGCAAACCCGCCTGCTGCACCGCACCACCCGGCGCCTGCGCATGAGCGAGGCGGGCGAGCGGTTTCTTGAGCGGGCGCGTCAGATCATGGCGTTGACCGACGAGGCCATGGATGAAGCCCGCGGCGCGCACCTCACCCCGCGTGGCCGCTTGCGCCTGCATTGCCCGCACGGCCTGGGCATGCTGCTGATGCCGCTGGTGGCCGGGTACAACGCCCTATGTCCGGAGGTGGCCATCGAGCTGACGCTGTCCCAGCGCAACCCCGACCCGCTGGCCGAGGGGCATGATGTGGTGATCACGGTGGACGAGGCCTTGCCCGACTCGCAGCTGATTGCCGTGCCGTTGGGCACCATCTTCAGCATCCCCTGCGCGGCGCCCAGCTACCTTGAGAGCCATGGCGTGCCCGAGCGGCCGGAAGATCTGCACGAGCATCGCTGCCTGCGCATGGCCTATCCGATGCATGAAGGTGACTGGGTGTTCCCCCAGGGGCTCGACCACTGCGTGATCGCCCCGCGTGACAGCTTCCTGACCAACGTTGCCGACGCCATGCTGGTGGCCAGCGAACTGGGCATGGGCATCGGCCTGCTACCGTTCTACACCGCCAGCCAGTCCATCGAACAGGGGCGCCTGCGGCGGCTGCTGGCGCCGTATCGGCTACGTGAAAACGCGCTGTATGCGATCTACCCGTCGCGGCATTACCTGGATGCCAAGGTGCGGACCTGGATCGATTACCTCAAGGAACAGCTGCCGGGGTTGTTCGAAGGTCATGCGAAAATCGTCGATGATTCGCGTTATTGGCGCTGATGGGACGCGGTCATTGTAGGAGCGGCCTTGTGTCGCGAGAGGGCTGCAGAGCAGCCCCAGCACCTTCTGCTCCAACGCATAGATCCTGGGGCTGCTCTGCAGCCCTATCGCGACACAAGGCCGCTCCTACAAGCAATGCCAGTCTCGGCAATCAGTGCCCGTAGCGGCCAACCAGGCTCTGCGCCCCTAGCGCATGCCCCTGCAGCAGTTCCAGCAAGCCGTTGCGGTCCAGTGCTTCGGGCAAGGTGCCCAGCGGCAGGTCGGTAGCGATCAGGGTCAGTGCATAGTGGTGCGGCTTGTCGCCGGCTGGCGGGCAAGGCCCGCGGTAGGTCATGGTGCCGTGCGAGTTGCGCCCGACGATCAGTGCCTGGCTGGTCTGCCAGCCGGCGCCTTCCTCCAGCGCGCCAAGCGATGGGTCGATGTCGTAGGCAATCCAGTGCACCATCCCCAGGCCCTTGCCACCGTCCGGGTCGAACATCACCAGGGCCAGCGACTGCGTGCCGTAAGGCAGGTTCTTCCAACTCAATTGTGGCGTGCGCCCCTCACCGGCACCACAGGCCGGGTCGGGCCCGACCTGCTGCAGGGCAATGACACCGCCATCGGTGAATGACGACGAGCTGATCGCCAGCGCGGCAGAATCGCCGCCAGCAGCCATGGCAGTGCAAGGCAGCAAGGCGGCGAGCAGCCAGGGTTTGAGGTTCATGGCGATTCCTCTGCAGGGCTTAGCGCCGCAGTGTAGACCAGCTACCGGTCAGCGGCTGTCCTGGTCTTCGGCAGTGCCCCCGGTGTGGCCGGCACCGGAGCCTGTGGCTTCGCCGGTGCTGTTGGAGCCGCCAGCGGCACCGTCGGCGGCATCGGTATTGCTGCCGGTGTCGCTGCTGTCGTTGTCCTTGGAACCGCCCGGGTTGTTGACACTGCTACCTTCACCGGCAGTCTTGCCACCGCGCTGGTCGGTTTTCGGGTGGCTGTCGGTATTGGTCATGTCCGTCGCGGCGTAGCTGGTGGTGGTGGCGATACCCATGGCGAGGGCGAGCAACAGCGAATGAATGCGGGTCATGGCAAGTCTCCTGGGAGGATGATCTGTCATTCGTTTGGCTGGCGGAGGAGGCTGGGGTGCCCCATGGGCGACGGGCGGTCAAAAAAAAGGGCCGCTAATAAGCGGCCCCTGCATTTACTTGGCGTCTGGCTGCGCGGTTGGTGCAGCCGCTTCGGTGTGCTCCAGCGGCGGGTGTTCCTGCGCCGCATGCATCAGGTCCTCGGTCACCCGCAGCTCCGCGCCGGTCGGCGAGAAGGTGGTCGATGCCGTGAACGGCGCCGGGTGCTCCGCCGCCGGGCGCTTGCCGCGGCGCCAGAGGAAGAAGCACACCATGCCCAGGTTGACCACGGCAAAGGCCCAGAACAGCCCCACTTCGCCAAATTCGGTCATCGCCGGCGAAATCGCCAGCGGCGCCATGGCCGAGCCCAGCGAGTTGATCAGCAGCAGGCCCTGGATCATCGGCACCAGGGCGTCGGATGGCGCCCGGTCGGCAGCATGGCTGACCGCCACCGGGTATAGCGCGAACACGCCGCCACCGAGCAGGAACAGCATGGCCGGCAGCAGGGCCGAATCCGAAGGCAGGAACACCGTGACCAGCGACAGCACCATGCACAGCCCGGCCAGGGCAATCAGCACATCCTGGCGGTCCTTGCGGTCGGACCAGCGCCCCACCGGGTATTGCAACAGCATGGCGCCGAGGATCACCCAGGCCATCATGTTGCCGACTTCGCCGATATCCAGGCCGATGCGCTGCAGGTACAGCGGCAACAGGGCGTAGATACCCGCAATGACCACACCCGAACCAAAGCAGCCGACCAGCCCCGACGGGGCAACGCCCAGCAATTGCCGTGGCTTGAGCGGCTCGACCTGATCCAGCAGTGGCGATACCCGCGGCAGGATCACGATCGGCAGTACCGACAGTGCGGCGAGCATGCCGGCAAGCATGAACGGGGCGCTGTCGCCCAGGTGGGTGATTTCGCCAAGGCCGGCCTGGGCGATCACACCTGCGCCATAGAAAGCGATCATGTACAGCGCCAGCAGGCGCCCGCGGATCTTCGCGTCACCGGCCAGCAGCAGCCAGCTTTCGATCACCAGGAATACACCGACCGCCGCCCAGCCATTGATCAGCCGCAGCACCGACCACCAGGTAACGTCGTAGAACAGCCCCTGCAGCAGGATGGTGGCGGCGATCAGCGAGGCGAAGCTGGTGTAGGCGCGGATATGGCCGATGCGCAGGATCAGCCGGTCGTTGAAGATGGCCCCGAGGGTCAGGCCGATGAAATAGGTCGACGAGACAATGCCGATGGTCGTTGCCGATTCTCCGGCAGCGTCCAGGCGCAGGGTGGTAAGGGAAGACATGAAGCCGTTGCCCAGGGCAATGATGAACAGCCCGAGCAGGGGCGCCAGCGCCATGGCCAGCAAACGCGGAGACATACAAACCTCAAGTTGGAGTGGCGGTCAGAAAAACGCCTCATCGAACGCGCACGCCAAACGGACCCATCAAGGGCCGAAAAAGCTGCACGGATGTGCCTGGGCTGGATGCGACCTGGGCAAGACTCAACCGCTGGCCCCTGAAAGAGCGGGGCCGGGCGGATTCGGTTGAGCCTATTTCACATGGGCACCATGTGTTCAGGCCTGGACTCTGTCGTTGCTGCCGGTTGCCACCGTTCAAGGCGACGGGCGAAAAGGAAGCGCGATTCTACGGGTTGTGATCGATTTGCCCAAGAGGCTAAGGCCTGCGACGAGACGACGCAGGGCGGGATGCGACAGCTTTGTGCCCTGATCTGACATCTTTGGGGCCGCTGCGCGACCCTTTCGCGACACAAGGCCGCTCCTACAGGAGATCGCACGTCCTGTAGGAGCGGCCTTGTGTCGCGAAAGGGTCGCGCAGCGGCCCCAGATTCCTCAAGGCTGCGGCATAATCGGCATTCTCACCAAGGAAGGCCCGCCTATGCTCGCTTCGCTGTTCGCCGTCCTCGCCCCGGTCTTCATCGTCGCCGGCATTGGCTACGCCTGGGCCCGCAAAGGCCTTGATTACCCCACCGAATTCATCGCCCGCATGGTCATGACCGTCGGTACGCCGTCGCTGGTGCTGTCGACCCTGAGCCGCACCGAGCTGGACGCTACGGCGTTCACCAGCATGGCCCTGGCCTGCCTGCTGTGCACCGTGGGCATGGCTGTGGCCGGGCTGCTGGTGTGCCGCGTCTCGGGCCAGCATTGGCGGGTGCTGCTGCCGGCATTCATGTTCCCCAACACCGGCAACATGGGCCTGCCGATCAGCCTGTATGCCTTCGGCGAGCATGGCCTGGCCCTGGCGGTGGCGTTCTTCCTGACCTTGTCGATCGTGCAGTTCACCCTGGGCATGGCCATTTCCGGCACGGTCGCCTCGTTCAAGGCCTTGCTGCGCAACCCGATCGTCATCAGCCTGGCCGGCGCCATGCCGATCATCTTCCTCGACTTCGAACTGCCACGCTGGCTGGCCAACACCGCCGACCTGCTGGGCGGCATGTCGATCCCGCTGATGCTACTGACCCTGGGCGTGTCGCTGGCCAGCATCCGCCCGCAGCATATCGGCGGCGGCCTGCTGCTGGGCGGTGTGCGCATCGTGCTGGGTGCGGCGGTGGGTTGGGCGGTGGGCGCGGCCCTGGGCATGGAGAGCATGGAGCGGGCAGTGCTGATGGTGCAGTCGGCGATGCCGGTCGCGGTGTTCAATTACCTGATGGCGGTGCGCGCCAACCGGCAGCCGGAGCAGGTGGCGAACCTGGTGATGTGTTCGACCGTGCTGTCGTTCCTCTGGCTGCCGGTGGTTCTGGCCTGGTGGCTGTAAACCTTACTTGTCGAACAAACGCTCGTGCACCCAGCCCTTGTTGGTCAGCACCATTACCCGTTTTTCCCGGGCCGGCTTATCAAGGGTCGCCACGGCAGTGCCCAGGTCACGGATGTTGGCCCTGACGTCGTCATTGGCCGCCCAGTCCGGCAGGCCGGTGATCTTGTAGGCGTAGGTCACATCGGCAACGGTGTGGCCCATCATCTGCCCCGGTTCGCTGAACTGCTCGATCGCCGTCACCTCTGCCTTGCCGAAGCACAGCCCGCCGCGGGTCTGGCCGTTTAGCATCTTCTGGGCATCGGCCTTGTAGTACTTGCGCCCCTCGTCAGTGAGGTCGTAGGCATAGTAGATATCGGTGCGGGCCGGTTGCCACAGGCGCTCCGGCACTTCGACGCGGGAGATTTCCTGCTCGCTGACGATACCGACCCTGGCCAGGGCATGCAGCGCCTTGTTGGTGCCGGTGACGTCGAAGTCCTGGGTCTTGGTGGGGAAATCGGTGACCACGAAGCAGTGGGGGTACTGCGTGTCGAGGTAGGCCTGGGCCGCCTTGTGGAAGTTGGCCTCGCTGGCGTCCTTGGTGTCCGAGCAGCCGGCCAGGGTGGCCAGCAGCGCCAGCGGTACGATCTTCCTGTACATGTTCAAGCGTCCTTGGATGGCGAAGATAAGCCGGGGTCGGGCATTAGAACCCACGGCCTAGAGCGGCGCAATCGTGGCAAGACGGCATCTCGAACGGGTTCACAGTTCGAACCCGTGTCGGCTTTTTCGCGGGCACGCCCGCCCCACAGGTACTACTTTTCCTGTAGGGGCGGGCTGCCCGCGAAAGGGCCTCAACGGTTCGGTACATCCCGTGTGCGCAGTTTCTCTGGCAGGGCGAACAGTACCAGCAGCGCGGTCACCACGCAGGCGCCGGCAATCAGGTACAGCGCCGGTGTGGTGGTGCCGGTCAGGTCACGGATGCGGCCCACCAGTACCGGGCTGACGATACCGCCCAGTTGGCCCAAGGTATTGATCAAGGCGATGCCCCCGGCTGCACCGGCGCCAGCCCCGGCCAGCAGTTTCGGTGGCAATGCCCAGAAGCTCGGGATAGATGCCACCACACCTGCGCCCAGCAGGCCGAGGGACACCAGCAGCAACGGCGTGTTGTCATCGAACAGCCCGGCGCAGAGGAAGCCCAGCGCGCCCAGCGAGATCAGCCCGGCGGTGAACCCGCGCCGTTCGCCCGTGGCATCCGACAGGCGCCCGCACACGACCATGGCAATGGCGCCGCAGATGTAGGGGATGGCCGTCAGCAGACCGATCATCGACGGGTTTTCGGTACCAGCACTGCGGATCAGTTGCGGCGCCCAGAAGTTCAGGCCATAAGATGCAATCTGGATCAGGAAGTAGATCAGCCCCAGGGTCAGGAAACCCGGAATACGGATGGCCTGCAGCAACGAGCCTTGGCCATGGGCGGCCTGCGGCGGGTCGATGCGCGACAGCAGCAGCTGCTTTTCCGCCTGGTTCAGCCAGCCGGCGTCCTCGATGCGGTCTTTGAGCCGGGTCAGCACCAACAGACCAAGGGCCACGCAAGGCAGGCCGCCGAGCAGGAACAGCCAGTGCCAGCCACGCAGTTGCAAGGCACCGTCGAGGTGGCCGAGGATCAGGCCCGAGAACGGCGCACCGAACAGCCCGGCGAAGGCCGAAGCGAGGAACAGCAACGAGGTGATGCGGCCCCGGTAGTGGCTGGGGAACCACAGCGTCAGGTAGTACAGCACACCCGGGGCGAAGCCGGCTTCCATGGCACCGATGATGAAGCGCAGCGCATAGAACTGCCACTCGTTGCTCACGAACACCATCGCGGCCGTGGCCAGCCCCCAGGAAATCATGATGCGGGCAATCCAGCGGCGTGCGCCAACCTTGTACAGCATCAGGTTGCTGGGCACCTCGAACAGCACATAACCGACCACGAACAGGCTGGCGCCAAGGCCATAGGCGGTGTCGCTGAAGCCCAGGTCGGTCTGCAGCTGGAACTTGGCGAAGCTGATGTTGATGCGGTCGAAGAAGGCGAACAGGTAGCAGACCATGATCAGCGGCATCAACCGCCAGGCGACCTTGCGCACCAGGGCTTTTTCGCTGTCGGCGGTGCCATCGGCAGCCGTGTGCAGGGCGGAAAGACTCATTATGTGTTCTCCAGTCGGGCCGCGACGTTGGCGGCCCTGTTGTTCTTGTTGTCTGGTGGGGCGAACCCCGGGTTACCGCAGTGGATCAGGCGGGCAGGCCGGCCGGCAGCGGGTGCAGGTCGCAATTGCGGCCGGCCTTGGCCAGCTGGCCGGGCACCTCATGGCCGAGCAGGGCAGGCAGGCCCCGCGCCAGGCGAATGAGGCCATCGAGGTCGATGCCGGTGGGGATGCCGGTTTCGGCACACAGGTTGGCCAGGTCCTCGGTACAGATGTTGCCGGACGCACCCGGGGCGAACGGGCAGCCACCGAGCCCGCCGAGGGCGGCATCGAAGCGACGCGCCCCGGCTTCATAGGCAGCCAGCACGTTGCACAGGCCCAGGCCCCGCGTGTTGTGGAAATGCAGCGTGAGCATGCCTGCCGGCACCCGCTCCAGGCTGCGGCGTACCAGGCGTTCGACCTGGCGCGGGTTGGCCATGCCGGTGGTGTCGGCCAGGGTCACGCCGTGCACGCCCAGTTCCAGGTACGCATCAAGCAGGCGCAGCACCAGGTCTTCATCGATGCGCCCCTCGAACGGGCAGCCGAAGGCGGTCGCCACTGTGGCATTGAGGCTGACCGGCCGCCCCTGCACGGCCTGCACGATGTCACCGAAGCCCGCCAGCGATTGTTCGCGGCGCATGCGCATGTTGGCCAGATTGTGCGACTGGCTGGCCGACAGCACCAGGTTCAGCTCATCGGCGCCGGCCGCCAAGGCAAATTCGGCGCCCTTGAGGTTGGGGATCAATGCTACATAGACCACCCCCGGGTGGCGCTGTATGCCGCGGAACACCGCATCGCCGTCGCGCAATGCCGGGATCGCCCTGGGCGAGACGAACGAGCCAGCCTCGATACGGCTGAAGCCCAGGCGTGAAAGGCCGTCGATCAGGGCGATCTTGTCTTCGGTGGCGACCCAGGTTGGTTCGATCTGCAGGCCGTCGCGCGGTGCGACTTCCTGGATGATCAGCTGCTCAGGGTTGGCTGGGATCATTGCACCACCCCCTGGCTGCGCAGGCGGGCGATGTCGGCGGCAGCGAACCCCAGGCCACCAAGCACGTCGTCGGTGTGCTCGCCCAGCGCCGGCCCTTGCCAGTCGACACGGCCTGGCGTGGCGGAGAGCTTGGGCACGATGCCCGGCATGCGCACAGCGGTGCCATCGGGCAACTGGCTGTCGAGCAGCATGTCGCGTGCCTGGTAGTGCGGGTCATTGACGATATCGGCAACCGAGTAGATGCGCCCGGCCGGGACTTCAGCCAGTTCCAGCGCGGCCAGCACCGCGTCGATCGAGTGCTGGCGGGTCCACTGTTCGATGGCGTCGTCGAGCAGCGCGGCCTGGGCGGCGCGGCCGTCGTTGTGGGCGAACTCGCTGGCTGCACCCAGGTCGGGCCGGCCGATGGCCTGCATCAGGCGGCGGAAGATCGGGTCGCTGTTGCCGGCGATCACCACAAAGGCGCCATCGGCAGTGCGGTAAGTGTTCGACGGCGCAATACCGGGCAACGCGCCGCCACTGCGCTCACGCACGTGGCCAAGCAGGTCGTATTCGGGGATCAGGCTTTCCATCAGGTTGAACACGCTTTCCACCAGCGACACATCGACCACCTGGCCGAGCCCACCGTTGGCGCGCACATTGAACAGCGACAGCAGGGCACCCATGACCGCATGCAGCGAGGCCAGCGAGTCCCCGAGGCTGACCCCGGCACGCGCCGGTGCGGCACCAGGCTCGCCCGTGGTATAGCGGATGCCGCCCATGGCCTCGCCAATGGCGCCGAAGCCCGGGCGGTCACGGTACGGGCCACTCTGGCCGTAGCCGGAGATGCGCACCAGGGTCAGGCGCGGGTTGAGCGCATGCAGTACGTCCCAGCCAAGGCCGAGTTTTTCCAGGGCACCGGGGCGCAGGTTTTCGATGAGGACGTCGGTTTCCTGCAGCAACTGCTTGACGATGGCCAGGCCTTCGGCGGCCTTGAGGTCCAGCGCCAGGGACTTCTTGTTGCGTGATTGCAGGTACCACCAGAGTGAAGTGCCGTCGTGCAGCTTTCGCCACTTGCGAAGGGGGTCGCCCTGGCCCAGGGCTTCGATCTTGATCACTTCGGCGCCGAATTCACCGAGCAGGCGGGCGGCAAAGGGCGCGGCGATCAGCGTGCCGATTTCCAGCACCCGGATGCCTTCGAGGGGAGCGGGCATGTTGCGTACCTCATTGTTCTTGGACTTTGAGGTAGAGGGTAAGGCTGGCAGAAGCAGGGCACCAATCCTGTGTCGGCAACTACCGTTCGCGAAACGCGAAGGGTTGGTGCTGCTCATGTACCGACCTTTTGGCGGCTATTGCTCGACTCCCCGCAGTTGCTCGAACAACAACCGGCTTACCGGCGACAGCGCCTCCAGCTCGCGTGCCACCAGCAGCAACTCGCGCTCGGCCCAGTCGTCGCTCAGGGCCACGGCGCGCAAGCCGAGTGCGCCACCGAACAGTTCGAAGGCCTTGCGTGGCAGGATACCCACGCCCATGTCGGCCTGCACCATGCGGCACACCGCATCAAAGCTCGGCACATGAATGCGCAGGCGCAGGACCTTGCCGGCCCGGCGTGCGGCCTCGACTGTGCGCATGTTGATCGAACTGGCCGAGTGCAGGCCAACGAAGTCGTTGTCCAAGGTCTCGGCAAAGGCCACCTGCGGTAGCTCGGCCAGTGGATGCCCCTGGCGCACCACCAGCACCAGTTGGTCGCGCTTGTAGGGCACGGCATGCAAGTCGCGGGTATCACTGTCGCCAGAGCAGATGCCCAGGTCAGCGACACCGTCAAGCAGGCCCTGGACCACGCCACCGCTCGGGCGCTCCTCCAGGTCGACCTTGATCTGTGCATGGTCGGCACTGAACGCGGCAAGGTCTTCGGGCAGGAACTGGATGATCGCCGACAGGTTGGCCAGCATCCGCACGTAACCGCGCACGCCTTGCAGGTGCTCGCCCAGCTCCAGGCCGATCTTCTCCAGGTTGAACAGCATGCGCCGGGCATGGTGCAGCAGGGTCTCGCCGGCCGGGGTGAGCTGCATGCCGCGGGCCTGGCGCAGGAACAGCGGCGAGCCGAGCGCGCCCTCCAGTTCATTCAGGCGCTTGCTGGCAGCAGACACCGCGATGGCCTCGCGCGCCGCAGCACGGGTCAGGCTGCCTGCTTCGTGAACGGCCACGAACAGCTGCAAGGTGACCAGGTCCAGGCGGCGGATCAGGTTGTTCAACTGCATGGGGGCGTCATTCCTTGTTGCGCGTATCAATGCTCACCACCACCGACATGCCCGGGCGCAGGCGCGCGGCGTCTGGCTGGCCGGGGTCGACGGTGATGCGCACCGGGATGCGCTGGGCGATCTTCACGAAGTTGCCGGTGGCGTTGTCGGCCTGCAGCAGCGCGAACTCAGAGCCGGTGGCCGGCGAAATCTGTTGTACGTGGCCATACAGCTTCAAGTGGTTCAAGGCATCGACGGTAAAGGTAACCGGCTGGCCAATGCGCACGTCGGCCATCTGGGTTTCCTTCATGTTGGCGATCACCCACAGGGTATCGGGCACCAGTGGCATCAGCTGCGCACCGGAATTGACGTAGGCACCCAGGCGCGTGCCGATCTGCCCCAGCTGGCCGTCACGCGGGGCGGTGACGCGGGTGTTGTCCAGATCGATGCGGGCCAGCTCGACGGCGGCCTTGGCGTTTTCCACCGAGGCCTCCAGCGAAGCGCGGTTGACCACCACGGTTTCGCGGTCCTGGAGGGCGATTTCCAGCGCGGCCTTGGCCTGGGCCAAGCTGGCGACGGCGGCGGCCTCGCTGGCGCGGGCCAGGTCCAGCGAGCTGCGCGATACCGAGCCATCACTGACCAGCGCCTGGTTGCGGCCGAGGTCGGCCTTGGCCTTGGTCGCCTGGGCCGAGGCGTCGCCAATCGCCGCCTGGCGTTGGGCGATGGTGGCGTCGGCGCTCTTGCGCTGCTGCAGGTTGTTGGCCAGCGCGGCCTGCTGCTGTTGCAGCTGGGCGATGGCCTGGGCCAGGCGCTGCTTGTAGATGCGGTCGTCCAGTTGCACCAGCAGGTCGCCGGCCTTGACGAACTGGAAGTCATGCACCGGCACGTCGACGACATAGCCGCTTAGCTGCGGCCCAATGATCGTCACCTGGCCGCGCACCAGGGCATTTTCGGTGCTTTCGATGGCGCTGCTGAACGGCGGCAGGTTCCAGGCGTAGAGCACCAGCAAAATGCCGGCCAGTGCCACGCAGGCGAAGCTGATCGAGGACAGGATGCGCACCCGCCGCGTGCGCAACGGGCTGCTCGGTTCGCTGGGTGGGGTGCTGCCTTCCGGGGTTTCGGCAATGGCGGTGGTGGTCGTGGTACGGGTTTCTTCGGTCATCGGCTGGCAGTACCGCTGGTGGAGTCGGATGAAGCAGCCTGGCGGGCGACGTACCATAGCCAGGAGCCGCGAATGGTAATCCAGATCATGGTCAGCACGGCGATGCTGCCGATCAGCACGAACACGTCGTTGTAGGCCATCACGTTGGCCTCGCGGGTGGCGGCGCCGGCCAACACGCGCAGGCCGGCTTCGCTGCGCAGTGCCGGATCGGCGAGGATCCCGGCATAACCGGCGCCGCCGCTTTGCACTCGGGCGTTGACCAAGGGTTCGAGGTAGCTGAGGCGGTCCATCAGGTGGCTGGAATGGAATTTCTCGCGCCAGGTCTGGAAGGTGCCCAGCAGCGCCGCGCCGATCAGGCCACCGAGGTTGTTGCAGATGCCGAACAGCACCGAAAAGCTCACCAGGTTGCGCGGGTTGGCCCGCACATGGCTGATGCCCAGGGCCATCGACGGGCCGAGGAAGAACGTGCTGCCAAAAGCCAGCAGGAACTGGCTGAAGTACATCTGCGCCGGGCGCGTGAGGTTGCTCGAGCTGCTGTCCATGAACGCCCCGGCGGCCATCGCCATCAGCGAAACGAACAGCGGGATGATCAGGTGCTTGGGGTCGATGGTCAGCGCACTGCTGGCCAGGCCCGCCACGGCGCCGAGCAGCATGATCCAGTACAGCGAGCGCATCTGCTCGCTACCCATGTTCAACACCTGCAGGAAGCCCACGGCGCCGGTGGACTGTTCCGAGGTGACCATGCGGATCAGTATCACGCACAGGCCAAGGCGGATGATCGCGCCACTGCCCAGCCAGCGTGTCATCAGCAGCGGGTTCTGGCGGTTGTGCTCGATGGCAAGGCCGGTGAATATCAAGGCAATGGAGCAGGCCAGGGCAACGCCGATCCACGGCGCCTCCAGCCACCAGTCGATGCGCCCGAGCGACAGTGCGGCGCACAGCAGGGCGACGCCGCTGGCCATCAGGGTGAAGGTGAGGAAATCCAGCGGCTCGAAGGTCTTGAAGCGGTCGCCGGGGGGTAGCTTGAGCAGTAGCACGCAGCCCAAAGCGGCCAGTGCCAGGCCCAGTTCGAACAGGTACAGGCCACGCCATTCGGCGATCTGCAGCAGGTCTTCGGAGAAGATCCTCGCCAGCGGCAGGGCCAGCTGCGAGGCGCCCAGGCCAAGCACCATGGCTTTGAGCCGCCAACGTTCAGGGAACGCCTGAATCATGTAGTACAGCCCCAGCGAGCTGAGTGCCGCGCCAACCATGCCGTGGGCGGCACGCACCGCGATGGCCGAGTTGAGGTCGTTGACCAGCAGGTGGGCGAAGGTGACCAGGGCATACAGCACCAGGAACACCTCGGTGAAGGCGCGCAGACCAAACTGCTGGCGGAACTTGACCAGTAGCAGGTTGATCGACACGTTGGTCATCACATACGCCGCCGGCAGCCAGGCCATCTCGGCGCTGGTCGCGCCCAGCGCGCCTTGCAGGAACACCAGGTTGGCAGTGACCAGTGCGTTCCCCAGGCCACCGGTAATTGCCACCAGCAGCCCGACCACCCCGTACGCCAGGCGCTTGGCCGGCGTGTGCAGGGGCGTGGAAGGGGAGCCGGGGAGGCTGGGCTTCTCGTGCGGGAGCCACTGGCGCGGGGTGTATTTGTCCATGGGGCTGACTGTACTTCAGGGGTGATGGGTGTGGGAACAGGTGGTTGGCTCAAGGTCTTCAGCGCCTGGGCGATCGAGCGCCGCCCGCGCGGCGCATCGCGGATGAATCCGCTCCTACGTTTGTTGCAACGTGCCGAACCTGTTAAGCCATGGTTGCACGCCCTGGTGCATGTCTTGAGCCTTGCAAACAAGGCTAAAAACCATGGCCTCACAGGCATGGCCACGTTGCAACAAACGTAGGAGCGGATTTATCCGCGATGCGCCGCGCGGGCGGCGCTCGATCGCCCAGGCGCTGAAGAGCCCATGACCTACCGTTACCGGCCCACCACCATGGCGGTGAACGGTGCTACGTAAGCCTGCAGTGTCACCAGTCCACCCACCAGCACCGCCAGCACGATCGAGTGGAAGAACACATAGCGCAGAATCTCGCCTTCATGCCCATACCAGCGGGTCGCAGTGGAGGCCACGACGATCGACTGCGCATCGACCATCTTGCCCATCACCCCACCCGAACTGTTGGCCGCCGCCATCAACACCGGGCTCAACCCCAGCTGCTCCGCCGTCACCCGCTGCAGCCCGCCGAACAGCACGTTGGAGGCCGTATCCGACCCGGTCAGCGCCACACCCAGCCAGCCCAGCAGGGTCCCGAACATCGGGTAGAAGATACCCGTGGCGGCGAACGCCAGGCCCATGGTTGCGTCCAGCCCCGAGTAGCGCGTGAGGAAGCCCAGCGCCAGCATGGCGACGATGGTGATCAGCGAATAACGCACCACCCACAGCGTGCGCAGGTACTGCCGCCCGAGTGCCAGTGGCGAGTAGCCCATCAGCAGCCCGCCCAGCACCGCTGCGAGGAAAATGCCGCTGCCGGTGGCGGTGAACCAGGTGAACTTGTACTGGGCGTCTTCCTTTTTAGGCGCCGGGACAACGGGCGGCACCTTCTCGATCTGCTGGTGGATCGCGTCGAAGGTGAACACCGGGGCAAACACCGGGTTGCTTTCACGCATCGGCTTGCCCTGTGGGTCGAGCATCGCCGCGCCGCTAGCTGGGTCGAGCGCCGGGCGGGTGTCGAACAGGTTCTTGAAGCTCGCCGTGCCCCAGGCGAACACGAACACAGTGAGAATGATCCAGGGCAGCCAGGCCTTGAACACGCTGCGCGGGTCGCTCTGGGCGAAGGTGGTCGCGGCGCCTGCTTTGCCGTCGTCCTCGACCTTGGAATCGTCGACCCGCCCGGTGAGTGCCGCCGATGTGTGCACCGTCGCCGGTTTCCATACCCTCAGGAAGGCGGTCAGGCAGGCCATGGAGATCAACGCGGCGATCACGTCCACCAGCATGGGCCCGTGGAAGTTCGACACCAGGAACTGCGGCACCGCAAACGTGACGCCAGCCACCAGGATCGCCGGCCACACTTCGAGCATCTTGCGCCAGCCGGCAAAGGCCCAGATCAGCCAGAACGGCACGATCACCGAAAAGAACGGCAGTTGCCGACCGACCATGGCCGACAGCTCCATTTCATCCAGCCCGGTGACCTTGGCCAAGGTGATGATCGGCGTGCCCAGTGCGCCGAACGCTACCGGTGCGGTGTTGGCTATCAATGCCAGCCCGGACGCCGCCAGCGGCGAGAAGCCCAAGCCAATAAGGATTGCCCCAGTCACCGCCACCGGCGTGCCGAAGCCAGCCGCACCTTCGAAGAAAGCACCGAAGCAAAATGCGATCAGCAGCAACTGCAGGCGGCGGTCGTCGGTGATGCGTGCCAGCGAGTCCTGCAACACCTTGAACGAGCCGTTCTCGGTGGTCAGCCGGTGCAGGAAGATGATGTTCAGCACGATCCAGCCGATCGGCAGCAGGCCATTGGCAGCGCCGTACAGCGCAGCCGAGCCTGCCATGTTGGCCGGCATGCCGAAGGCGAAGATCGAGATCAGTAGCGCCGAGCCCAGGGCGAGCAGGGCAGCGATGTGCGCTTTGATATGGAAGAAGGCCAGTGCTGCCAGCATCACCACCACCGGCACTGCGGCCATGAGCGTGGAGAGCACGGGGCTTGCGAACGGGTCGTAGATTTGCTGCCAGACCATTTGCCACCTCATTTGTTGTTATGTGAGGTATCGCGTTTTGGGCAGACGGCATGCAGGGATGCCAGGGGAAGTATAGGAAGGATTCATCCACCTGTGCCGGCCTCATCGCGGCTAAAGCCGCTCCTACAGCAGATGCGCGTCCCGTGTAGGAGCGGCTTTAGCCGCGAAGAGGCCGGTACCGGCTCTACAAGGCCCGGGCGAGAAACGCGGCAGTACGGCTGTCAGCACACTCCGCCACCACCTGCGGTGTACCACTGGCCACCACCCGCCCACCTGCATCCCCAGCCCCCGGCCCGATGTCGATCACCCAGTCACTCTGCGCCACCACCCGCATGTCATGCTCGACCACCACCACACTGTGGCCCGCCTCGACCAACCGGTTGAGCTGCACCAGCAAGCGGTCGATATCCTGCGGGTGCAGCCCGTTGGTGGGCTCATCCAGCACATACAAGGTCGCACCACGCGCCACACGCTGCAGCTCGGTGGCCAGCTTGATCCGCTGCGCCTCGCCACCGGACAACTCGGTAGCCGGCTGGCCCAGGCGCAGGTAGCCCAGGCCGATATCCTGTAGCACCTGCAGGCAGCGCCGCGCCGGCGGTTGCTCGGCGAACACCGCCAGCGCCTGCTCGACGGTCAGTTGCAGCACCTGAGCGATGTTCATGCCTTGCCAGCTCACCGCCAGCGTCTCTGGGTTGTAGCGTGCGCCCTGGCAAGTCGGGCAGGGCGCGTAGACGCTGGGCATGAACAGTAGCTCGACGCTGACGAAGCCTTCGCCTTCGCAATTTTCGCAACGGCCCTTGGCCACGTTGAACGAGAAACGGCCGGCATCGAAACCGCGGGCCTTGGCCTGCTCGGTGGCGGCGAACAGCTTGCGCACGTGGTCGAACAGCCCTGTGTAGGTCGCGAGGTTGGAGCGCGGCGTGCGGCCGATCGGCTTCTGGTCCACCTGCACCAGCCGCTTGATGCTGTCGAGGCCTGCGCTGACGCGCCCGGCGCTTATCTGTTCAGGTTCATCCTCAAGGCTTTGCTCTTCAGGTTCGGTCTTCTGCTCGGCATGACCGAGATGGGCCCCGACCAGCTCCAGCAGGGCCTGGCTGACGAGGCTCGACTTGCCCGAACCAGAAATGCCGGTGACCGAAGTGAAACAACCCAGCGGAAAGCGGGCGCTGAGGTTGTGGAGGTTGTTGCGGGAGATGCCTTCGAGTGCCAGCCAGTCTTGCGGCTGGCGTGGCGTGCGCAGGTTGCGCTGCTGCTCGGCGAACAGGTAGGCGGCGGTGCGCGAAGCTTCGACCTGCGCGAGGCCCGCCGGCGGGCCGCTGTAGAGTATCTGTCCGCCGCACTCGCCGGCTGCAGGGCCGACGTCCACCAGCCAGTCGGCGCGGCGCATGGTGTCCAGGTCGTGCTCCACCACGTACACCGAATTGCCAGCTTGCTTGAGCCGTTGCAGGGCATCGAACAGCGCTTCGCTGTCTGCCGGATGCAGGCCGGCGGAGGGCTCGTCGAGCACGTAGATCACGCCAAACAGCTGCGAGTTGAGCTGGGTGGCCAGGCGCAGGCGCTGCAGTTCGCCAAACGACAGCGTCGGCGTGCTGCGCTCCAGCGCCAGGTAGCCCAGGCCCAGGTCGATCAGGGTGTCGATGCGTTCCAGCAGTTCGTTGGCGATGCGTTGCGCGGCCAGGCGTTTCTCCAGGGTGAGGTTGTCATCGTGCTGCTCCAGGTAGCCCGGCGCTGCGACCTGGCGAAACACCTCGGCCAGCGCCTGCAGCGGCAGCCGCGACAGCTCGCCGATGTCTCGGCTGGCAAAGGTCACGTCCAGCGCCGCCCGTTTCAACCGTTTGCCTTGGCACAACGGGCATGGACTGGGGCGCATGTACTGCGCCACGCGCTTGCGCATCTGTGCGCTCTGCGAGTGCATGAAGGTATGCAGCACGTAGCGCCGGGCGCCACTGAAGGTGCCTTGGTAACTGGGTTCGAGCTTGCGCTTGAGTGCGGCGCGGGTCTGCGCCGGTGTCAGGCCGGCGTACACCGGCACGGTGGGCGTCTCTTCGGTGTAGAGAATCCAGTCGCGCTGTTCCTGCGGCAGGTCGCGCCAGGGGATGTCGACGTCATAGCCCAAGGTCACCAGAATGTCGCGCAGGTTTTGCCCCTGCCAGGCCATCGGCCAGGCCGCCACGGCACGCTCGCGAATAGTCAGTGAAGGGTCGGGGACCATGGTCGCTTCGGTCACTTCATAGACCCGGCCCAGCCCATGGCACTCCGGGCAGGCGCCTTGTGGGGTGTTGGGCGAGAAGTCCTCGGCGTACAGCATCGGTTGCCCGGCCGGGTAGCTGCCGGCGCGGGAGTAGAGCATGCGGATAGAACTGGACAGCGTGGTGACGCTGCCCACCGACGAGCGTGCGCTGGGCGTGCCGCGTTGCTGCTGCAGCGCCACGGCCGGGGGCAGGCCTTCGATGGCGTCGACATCCGGCACGCCGACCTGGTCGATCAGCCGCCGGGCATAGGGCGCGACAGACTCGAAATAGCGGCGCTGGGCTTCGGCGTAGAGGGTGGAGAAGGCCAGCGAAGACTTGCCCGAGCCGGACACACCGGTGAACACCACCAGCGCGTCGCGGGGGATGTCGACATCGATGTTCTTCAGGTTGTGCTCGCGGGCGCCACGGACGCGGATGAAACCGGTGGGGGCAGTGGGGCGTGGCGACATGGCGCAGTCCTTGGCGGTGGGGAACGCTCAAGTTAACAGCATTTCCATCGGCAGGGGCGGCCAGGCATGGTTTGTGGCGTGGGTGGTTCTGGGTAAACTGCGCCTTTTCAAGGAGCACCGCCCCGCATGACGCCTTTTGCAACCCGCTTGTCGCGCTACTTCAGCTTTACCTCCCTCGCCATCGCGGTAATCGGCGTGCTGTTCTCGCTCTATGTCGCCGCCGACTCAGGTGGCTATGCGCCTTTTCTGGGGAGCGACCCGGTCATGTGGGGCCTCACGTTCTTCTGGCTGACCAACGTGATCACCTTGGTACTCAATGCCGTGGTCTGGCTGTGCGGGCGCCGGCCTGCCTGGTTCAGCTGGACCATTGCGGTGCAGTTGCTGTTGGCGATCGGGTTGCTGTTCGTGGAGGGTTGAGCGCTATAGGGCGCTTCAAGTTGCTCGTCAAACGATCCCAGAACTGCAGGGTCTGTTCGTCATTCTTGAACCCAGGCCCGCTGTCCACGGTGCTTAGTTCGAGCAAGGTGTAGGGCTCCAGGCTGCACCCTGGGGTGCCGGGGTATTCGAGGCTGAATGCATAGACATTCTTACCGCTGCCCCTGGACTTGAGCAACAGTTCATCGAACATCAGGCCTGCTACCGCCTTTCTGCTTTTTCTCAGGACGGTGGGGCCAGCGAGCATGAGGGGGTGAACACCACGGCAGTTTGCGGGCCGGGAAAGGTGGGCTTAGCGTGCTCGAACGGGCTGCGGTAGGGCGCGCTGTGCAGCTGGCCTTCGAAGGTGCTGAGGAAGAAGCCGTAGGAGGCTTCGCTGAGCTTCGAGCCGAGCAGCGAATCGTCCGGTGCCGGGCGTACCGATTTGAACAAGGGTGCCAGGCTGCCGGGGGCTTCGCGGCGCTGCTGGGCCATGGGCAGGTTGCTTTCGGCAAAGAACTGCACTTCGATCAGCAGGAACTGCCGGGCCTCGGCAGCCTTGCGCTCGTACAGCGGGTGCTGGGTGAGTTCGAACCAGCGACCGGCTTCGAGTTGGCGCACGCCGCCCTGGCCGTGCACGCGGCGGGCCTGGGATTCGCGCTGCTCGATCTGCACGCGGCTGAGCCAATTGCCGCGTTCCTGCTTCTGCCAGTTGTACTGGCCCTGGTACTCGTAACGCTCCAGCGCCGCCGGCGCCGAGGCGGCCTGCAAGGCTGGCATCACGCTTTCACGCGGCTGGCTGTGGGCCAGGTAGTCGACGCTGCGCCAGTTGAGCTTGCCGCTGAGCAGTTGCGAACCCGTGCTCCACTGGGTGATGCCGTCCTGCTTCTGGGTCACGCTTTGGGTGTGGAACGGCAGGCTCTGCGGGGCCAGGGCGGGCAGGGTATCGTTGCTGTCGGTGAAGACGATGCA